>JBBDMN010000153.1:0-3978 GCA_040878305.1 Gaiellaceae bacterium | reverse complement strand
CTAGATGACCCGTCGCGGCGAACGCTCGGGCGAGTCCCTGGAACGCAGGGTGTGCCCGCCCGCGTCTCGTGACTCCCGGAAGCAGGACGACCGCCGGCCAGGGGCCCGAACCTCGTGCGGGTCGAGCGACCGTCGCGGGCGCTCCACCGAGCGACGATTCCTGGGTGCGGGGTCGTCCAGTAAACGAGCGCAACGCCCGACCGAGGACCGGTGGCTCGTACCCGGCGACGATGCCTACCGCCAGCCGCCTCTGCGCCGAGGCGTAGCCCAGCCCGGCTCGCGCTTGCCTAGTTCGCGCTGGCCGTCTCGACACGATCGTTCTCCCGCACCAGGACGATGGTTGCAAGCGCCGCGAAAACGACGATGACGACCCAGACCGGCCGCAACCCCGGCAAGAGCGCCGAAGGAATGCTCGCGTCGGTCCAACCGCGCTTCACGACCTGCTCGAACCAGAGATCTTGCGCGAAGTTGACCGCGCCGTAGGCAAGCATCAGCCCGAGGTACGTCGCGAGCGCGAGCCGTGTGCGCGCTCCCGTCAAGCGAACGCGGGAGAGCAGTAGCGCGGTGAGGACGAGCAGCGCGCCGTCCATCCCGTGGTGATGGCCCAAGTGGACGGCTGCGATCACCGTTCCGTCTTTCTCGGGATAGGGCTCCTCGCCGAGGAACACATCGCCGGGAAAATGGAAGCCGAGCTCGGCGGCCGCCCACGGAAGCGACAGCACGAGGACGACGACCGCGACGAGCGCACGCAATGGATCCCCCGGAAGGCGCGGAACGAACGCCGTCCCCACGCGGCGCGTTGCCGCAACCGTCAGCGCGAGCCCGACGAGGACACCGAGAGCAGGAAGCGCGTTACCCCAGCTCGCGTCGAGGTCGTCCTGGTCTACGACGGCGGGGACAACCGCACACAGCGCAATCGCCGGTCCGGCGGCCCACCACGCTGCGCGTGGCAGCACCGCGACGGAGACGAGGGCGACTGCGACTGCGACGAGCGCGACGGGGAAGTTGAGCAGAACGAGGGCCCGGCCAAGTCCACCTGCGAGCCCATCCTCAGAGACGTTGTAGAGCTCGGCCGGCTCGAGCCGGCTGTACGTGAGGAGCACGGCCAGCGCAACCAGGCCCCAGACCGCCCAGGTGACCAGCACCTCACCCTGTCCGGTGCGTTCGCGCAAGACCGGAGCCCGCTCGCGCGGATTCCGGTGGCGCGAAAATCCTTGAAGTCGTCCGCTTCGCGGCCGCAGCCTCCTCTGGCGCATCAGGCGCCTACTTCAGCGTCGCAGCGAGCGTTTCAGCGACGAGCTCCTGATCGCTCTCGTCGAGTCGCGCATGGAACGGAAGGGCGAGCGTGCGCGAGCTCAGATCCTCCGCGACCGGACACAGACCTGCGCGAAAGCCGTATCGCTCCTGCATGTACGACTGCAGGTGGATGCACGGCAGATAGCGCGCGGTCTGAATGCCACGACTCTCGAGCGTCTCGATCACGGCCTCGCGATCCGAGCCCCGCGGAAGCGCCACGACGTACACGAACCACGAGCGCTCGTGCTCGGCGTCGTCTGCGCTCGGAAGCTCGACGCCTTCGATCTCCCGAAGCAGCTCGCCGTATCTCGCAGCGACGGCTGCACGTCCGTCGAGGATCTCTTCGAGCTTCTCGAGCTGCCCGAGCCCGATCGCGGCGCGCACGTCGTCGAGCCGGTAGTTGAAGCCGAGCCGCGCATGGTCGAGCCAGCCGCCCGAGTCCGCTCTTCCCTGGTTTCGCAGGCTGCGGAGGAGGTGCCACTCGTCCTCCGAGTGTGTGGTGACCATGCCGCCCTCGCCGGTCGTCATCTGCTTGTTCGGATAGAAGGCGAAGACCGCGGAGGGACCGTGCGACCCGACCGGCTGGTCTCGGTATCGCGCGCCGAGCGCTTCACAAGCGTCCTGGATCAGAACGAGCCCATGCCGAGCGCAAATCGCGCGTAGCTCGTCGAGCTCACACGGATAGCCGTAGATGTCGACCGCGACGACCGCTTTCGTTCTCTCGGTCACGGCCGCCTCGACCGCTGCGGGATCGAGATTCAGCGTCCGGGGATCGATGTCCGCGAACACCGGCGTCGCTCCTTCGTAGATCGCGCAGTTCGCCGAAGCGACGAACGAGTAGGGAGAGGTGATGACCTCGTCGCCGGGGCCGACGCCGGCTGCCACACACAGCAGATGGAGGCCGGCGGTTCCGCTCGAGACCGCGGCCGCGTGGGGAGCTTCCACCGCCTCAGCGAAGGCTTCCTCGAAGTGGTCGATCGTCGGCCCGAGGGAGAGACGTCCCGAGCGCAGCACGTCGACGACGAGCTGCTCTTCCCGCTCGTCGAGCCAGGGGCTCGAGAGCGAGATCTGCCGCGTGGTGCTCATGGGCCGGCCTCCGGCCCAGGAGCGTGGAGGGGTCTGGGGAACCGGGAGGTTCCCCACTCTCTCAGGAAGAAGGGGGCACACGGGGGAAACATGGTTTCCCCCGTGAACGCGAGCCGAAGGCGAGCGTTGCTCACACCTCGGCGGGCATGCGCGACGTCTCGACGACATCGAGCCAGTCGCCGAAGCGGTCGTCCCGGCCGTTCACGACGTCGAGGTACGCCTTCTGCAGCTCGAGCGTCACGGGGCCGACGCCGATGTGCCGGCCGTCGACCGCGCGAACCGGAGCCACCTCGGTGGCCGTTCCGACCATGAAGACCTCGTCGGCGAGGTACAGATCGGTCCGGATGAGAAGCGCCTCCTCCACCGTGAACCCGAGCGCGCGCGCGAGATGGATGATCGTGTCGCGGGTGACCCCGGGCAGGATCGACATCGACAGCGGCGGTGTCAGGAGGCGGCCGTCCTTGACGACGAAGATGTTCTCCCCCGGCCCGTCGGCGACGTAGCCCTCTCGGGTGAGCATGATCGCCTCGTCGTACCCGGCCCGGCGCGCCTCGGTCGTCGCCAGCATCGAGTTCAAGTAGATCCCGGTCGCCTTCGCGACGTGCGGGATCACATTCGGCCCGACCCGCTCCCAGCTCGACACCATCGTCGAGATGCCGCTCCGCTGTCCCTCTTCGCCGAGGTACGCGGCCCAGGGGAAGCTGATGATCACGACGTCGACCGGATTCCCCGTCGTCGCTACTCCGAGCTCGCCGTAGCCGTAGAACGCGATCGGTCGGATGTAGCACGTGGGCAGGCCGTTCGCGGCGACGAGCTCGTGGGTCGCGGCGCGAAGCTCCGCGGCGGAGTACGGCAGGTTCATGTAGAGCACCTTGGCGGAGTCCTCGAGGCGCCTCAGGTGGTCCTGGAGACGGAAGACAGCCGGGCCCTTCGCAGTCTCGTAGCAGCGAATCCCCTCGAAGACTCCCGAGCCGTAGTGAAGCCCGTGGACGCCGACGTGGACCTTCGCGTCGGCCCAGTCAACGAGCTCCCCGTTCACCCAGATCTTGTCGGTCTCATGCATCGGTCTCAGCGCTCCTTGGATTCGGTCGAATCGTAGTCTTTGACGACGTCCAGCGGCCGAGCGCGGGCGAGCCGGGCGAGCTCGAGCGGGGCGAGGCCGACCATGTGCTTCGGCGAGCCGGCTCCCACCCAGACGAGCGGATGCCGGAGCAGCGTTCGCTCCATGAGCACGGTCGCCACCCCCGGAAGCGGGAAGGGAGCGACCGCTCCGGGCGCGAAGCCCGTGGCCTGCTCCACCTCCTCGGCCTTGGCGACTCGCGCGCCCGCAGTTCCGGCTGCGCGTGCCACCTTTGCGATGTCGCCGCGCCGGTCACCCGGCACGAGCGCGACAACGGGTCTTCCGTCGCATACGAGCACGAGCGACTTCACGATCTGGTCCAGCCCGCATCCGACGGCCGCGGCGGCGTCTGCCGCGGTCGGCGTTCCCTCGGAGAACTCCTCGATCCGGGCATCGGCTCCGGCGTCGCGGAGAAAGGAGGACACCCGCTCGACGGGCTCCGGCCAGGCCGCTACCACGGCGGAAATCTACCGGTC
>JBBDMN010000152.1:5444-21964 GCA_040878305.1 Gaiellaceae bacterium | reverse complement strand
GTCGCCGCGAAGACTGGCGTCGTTGTCGCGACGAGCTTCCGCCCCCGTTGCGGAGCGGGTACACCACCAGCCGAGCCGCCCTGTCTCGAGGACTCAGGATGGACGACTCAGCCGGTGGACTCGTTCTGCCAGGAGCCGGCAGTGCAGTGCTACGACGCTGATGGGAGCGGTGCGACACAGACGGTTCGATCAGGAGTCCACTTCATCCGAGGCTACGGGAGCACCGACACCGGGACTGGCCCGCCCCAGCTCCGGAGCGCGTATCTCGACAGCCAGTCGCTGAGCTGCGGCGCGTACTTCAACTCGTCGCCGAACCCGTGCACGGTCCGCATGAACGTCGCCGTCGATCTCGGCGCGCTTCAAGGCAAGTACCCGCCTCCCGACGGGAATACGGGCCCACTCAAGGCGGGGGACGTCCAGGTGCGGTACCGACTCGTCAGGGCCGACGGCACCTCGTCCTGCGACTACACCGCGCAGTGCGACCTCCTGCCTGGGAACGCAGATGCGACGGGGGTCGTCACGTTCTCGACGCAGGGGGACCTCGCGTCGCCACATCTGCCGATCACGGCGAGCTCTCGGGGCAACGCGGTCGCGCTCGAGATAAAGATCAGGAACTCGTCCAACGCGAGCGACCCCGATTGCGGCGGAGACTTCAGCGACCTCTGCAGGTGGTTCTACACGGCAAGCACCATCTCGGAAAGCGTGCCGCCCACCGACCTGGAGATCCTGGCGGCGCCGATTCAGCGGTCCTTCATGGGCGACATCGACCGCACGGGTCCCCTCAAGTGGTTGAGGCTCACTTGGGACCAGGACTGCAAGCCGTTGACGTTCGCCGACAGGGTCCTCGGCTGGGACCCCATCGCCGGGGATGCTGCGAGCCAGCCCGTGAACGCGGAGCGCTGTTACATCGTCGACATGGGCCTGTCGGGCGGCTTGGCCCGCGACCAGGACGAGCCGCCGATCGCCCTCAACCTCGGGACCGGAGCCAGCCAGCGCGCGCTCATCGACTGCGATCCGAACATCCCAAACATCAAGGACGAGGTCGTCAAGGGCTGCCAGGCGCCCTCCTACTCGGCGAACAAGTTCGACACGACGCCTCTCTGCCCGGGGACGGCCGGGTTCTTCGTCACGCCGAAGGCTGCACCCTTCGACAAATGGCCGCCCTTCCGCTGCGTGCTGACGCAAACTACCGAGGCGGCGAACCAGATCGTTCAGGGCTTCAACGAGCGGATATTCGGCAAGTCCAACAATCCGAAGTGCCCGACCGAGGATATGACCGGGTACCCGCCACCGGCTGGGTCCTCGGCTCCGTGGACGAAAGGACGCAACTACTGGCACCGCGAGAACAACATGATCGACGACTACACGTACGCATGGGACGGCGATACGCCGGGCACCACGCTCGTTGAGAAAGCTGACGACTGGGGCAACGAGCTTCGCGACGAGGATCCGCGGCTCGTCACGCTGTTCTTCACGACGTACGACTCGTTCACCGGGCCCGGAAACGACGTGTATCCCATCGTCGGGTTCGGCAACTTCTACGTCACCGGCTACGGCCGGACGGGGCCCGGAGGGTGGCAGGGAGGAGCGCCGGACGATCCCTGCGACGACGGGGTCGACAGCTTGGAGTACGAATACACCGGCAACGAGCCTCCTCCGGATCTCGACTACGCGAAGCACACCACGTGGGTCTGGGGACACTTCGTCAAGGACGTCGTCCCCAATCCATTCTCGACCGGCGGATCGGGTGTTCTCTGCAATCCCGAAGCAAGCTTTCAGCCGTGCGTCGCCGTGCTCGTCGAGTGAGGTCGCGCAGCTGAGGTCAGACTGACGCGAGCTCGACGGGCTCTGCCGTCAGCTCAGCCGTCACGCCGCCGCCGAGAAAACGGCCGCGCCGCGTGAGCGTGACCGTGCTTCGGCCGTTGGCGGCGCTGAACTCGACCAGCCCCCGGTCGGCGAGCCTTTCCGCCGCTTCGCGGTCGAGCGCATCGCCCACGTCGACCAGCGGCAGTGGCTCGTCGAGCCTGAGCCCGAGGAGCAGGCGCTCCCGGGCGGAGGTCGCGTCGTCGATGAGCTCGAGCTCGCGTGGAGGAAACTCTCCCCCGCTCAGCGCCGCGGTATAACGGCCGATCGAAGGAAGGTTGCGCCGCCGCACGCCTGAGACCGTCGACACCGCGCCGACGCCGATCCCCAGGTAGTCCCGGCCCCGCCAGTACCCGAGGTTGTGCCTCGCTCGAAGATCGCGCCCCTCAGCGCGGCCCCGGTGGAGGCAGAAGTTCGCGGTCTCGTACCAACGGTACCCCGCGGCCGTCAGCGTGTCGACGACCTGCTCGAAGTAGCCCTCCATCGCCTCCGCCTGCCGCTCGAGCTCGTCACCGTGCGCATGGGTGAAGCGTGTCCCGGGCTTCGCCTCGAGCTCGTAGCAAGAGAGGTGCTCGGGCTCGAGCGAAAGGGCATCGACGAGGTCGCGGTCGAGATCGGCGGCGCTCTGGCCGGGGATGCCGTAGATGAGATCGAGCGAGATGTTGTCGAATGCGGCATCACGAAGAGTGTGCATCGCCCGTCGGACGTCATCGGGTCCGGCCAGGCGCTCGAGCACCGCGAGGAGGTGCGGCCGGAAGCTCTGCGCTCCGACCGAGACCCGGTTCACTCCGCCCTCGCGCAGAAGCCGCGCCAGCTCGGGAGTCACCGTCTCCGGGTTCGCCTCGACCGTCAGCTCGTCGGCCGCAGGCACTGCCGCGAGCAGCCGCGCCAGCTCGGCGGGCTCGGTGAACGTCGGCGTGCCGCCGCCGAGGAAGACCGTGTCGAGGCGGTCGGCCAAAACCCCGCGCTCGAGCGCAAGCTCGGCGAGCAACGCATCCACATAGGACCCGTGCTGCTCCACCCGCCCCACGACCGTGACGAAGTCGCAATAGCCGCAGCGATGCGCGCAGAAGGGAAGGTGGACGTACAGGTGTCGCACGTGACTCATCGCTTGCGCTCCGAGTCGAGGTTGAGGACGGCGAGGAAGGCCTCCTGCGGCACCTCGACGCCGCCGACCTGCTTCATCCGCTTCTTGCCCTTCTTCTGCTTCTCGAGGAGCTTTCGCTTGCGGGTGATGTCGCCGCCGTAGCACTTCGCGAGCACGTCCTTCCGCTTCGCCTTGATCGTCTCGCGCGCGATCACGCGGGAGCCGATCGCCGCCTGCACCGGGACGTCGAACATCTGGCGCGGGATCTCCTTGCGCAGTCGCTCGACGAGCTGGCGCCCGCGGTCGTACGCGGCGTCGCGATGCACGATCAGCGACAGAGCGTCGACCTGCTCGCCGCCGACGAGGATGTCCACCCGGCTGAGCTCGCCCGGCCGGAACCCCGCGAGGTCGTAGTCGAAGCTCGCGTAGCCCCGCGTCCGCGACTTCAGCTGGTCGTAGAAGTCGAACACGATCTCCGCGAGCGGCAGCTCGTACGAGAGGAGCACCCGCTCCTCGCTCAGGTACTCGAGATGGTCGAACGTACCCCGGCGCTCGTTGGCGAGCTCCATCACGGCGCCCACGTAGTCCTTCGGGACGATGACCGACGCCTTGATGTACGGCTCCTCGACGAGGTCGACCTCGGCCGGCAGCTCGGCCGGGTTGTGCACCTCGATCATCTCCCCATCCCGCTTCGTCGCCTGGTAGGCGACGTTCGGCGCGGTGATCAGCAGATCCAGGTCGAACTCGCGCTCGAGCCGCTCGCGGACGATCTCCATGTGCAGCAGCCCCAGGAAGCCGCAGCGGAAGCCGAAGCCGAGGGCCTGTGACGTCTCAGGCTCGTACGAGAGGGACGCGTCGTTGAGCTTGAGGCGTTCAAGGGCGTCTCGCAGCTCCGGGTACTCGTCGGAGTCGGTCGGAAAGATGCCGGCGAAGACCATCGGCTTCACGTCCTGGTACCCCGGAAGCGCCTCTACAGCCGGCCTGCGCCGAGACGTCAGCGTGTCGCCGACGCGCAGGCGCGACACGTCCTTGAGCCCGGTCACGACATACCCCACCTCGCCGGCTCCGAGGGACGCGACGGGCTGCATCGCGGGAGACATGACGCCGAGCTCCTCCGCTTCGAACGAGGTTCCCTGCACCATCGCCCGCAGTGGCTCGCGCGTCTCGAAGCGGCCGTCGACGACGCGCACGAAGGCGACGACGCCGCGGTACTGGTCGTAGGACGAGTCGAAGACGAGCGCGCGCGCGGGTGCATCCGCATCGCCGGCAGGAGGGGGGACTCTCTCGACCAGCGCGTCGAGGACGTCTTCGACGCCTGCCCCCGTCTTCGCCGAGATGCGCAGCACACGGTCGGGGTCGTCGCCGACGAGCTTGGAGAGCTCGGCGGCTGCCGCGGCTGTGTCCGCCTGCGGGAGGTCGATCTTGTTCGCGACGGGGACGATCTCGAGCTCGTTCTCGAGCGCCAGGTACGCGTTGGCGAGCGTCTGCGCCTGAATTCCCTGCGACGCGTCGACGAGCAGCAGCGCTCCTTCGCAGGCCTGCAGCGAGCGCGACACCTCGTAGCTGAAGTCGACGTGCCCGGGAGTGTCGATCAGGTTCAGGTGGTGGCCGCGCCAAAGAACCCGAACCGCCTGAGCCTTGATGGTTATCCCACGCTCGCGCTCGAGCTCCATCGAGTCGAGCACCTGCTCGCGCATGTCGCGCTCGGAGACGGCGCCCGTCAGCTCCAGGATGCGATCGGCGAGCGTCGACTTGCCGTGGTCGATGTGCGCGATGATCGCGAAGTTGCGAATACGCTCTTGCTGCATAGGAATCAGGCGCCGTTAGGGCTCTTCGCGCCGGGCTCGCAACAGTAGCAGCGCCTCCAGCTCCCGAACCCCGAGCGCCCGGGCCGCGCCCGCATAGACGAGCCCGGCGACGACGAGCCCAGCGGTCAGGGAGAGAAGCTGCGCGCCGACCGAGCGGCCGAGCCACTCGTCGAGGCCGTACCAGGCGAGAAACCCGGCAGCAGCGGCCAGGACGCCGGCCGCTGCGATGCGCAGCACGACCCCGACCGTTCGCCCGACGTGCTCGAGCCCGATCCGGCGCCGCATCATCACGAGCAGCATCACCGCGGCGACCACGTTCACCGACGCGGTGGCAAGCGGTATACCCCAGATGCCGAGGCGATAGAAGCCGGCGTCCAGCGCTGCGTTGAGGGCAACCGCGCCGAGAGCGATTGCGGTCGGAATCCAGTTCGTCTGGACGGCATAGAAGGAGCGGTTGAGGATCAGCATCCAGCCGTTGAAGACGAGCCCGATCGAGAAGGCCTGCAGGCAGTCTGCGACGAGGGTCGTGTTGTCGGGCGTGAACTCTCCGCGCTCGTAGACCAGCCGGACGATCGGGTCCGCGAGAACGATCGAGATGAGTCCCGCGGGCACCAGGAGGAAGGCGATCTGGCGGATGCCATTGTCGAGGGCGCGACGGAGGCCGGCTTCGTCCCCCCGCGCCGCCAGACGTGCAAGCGTCGGGAAGAGGACGGTCGTGACGGCGACGGCGAAGATGCCCTGCGGGAGCATGTAGAGCCGGAAGGCCTTGTCGATCGCGGCAGGCGCGAGCTGCGGGTCGAGGAGCCGGGACGCGAACACGGTGTCCACGAGGAAGTTCACGTTGATCAGGCCGATCGTGAGCGTGACCGGCAGCATCAGGGTGAGCACGCGGCGGACCGCGGGATCGCGCCAGTCGATCGCCATCGTCAGCCGGCCGTCCAGGCGCCGTAGCCACGGGATGGGAAGCAGAAGCTGGACGAGCGTCCCGAGAACGACGACCCCGGCGTAGAGGTAGAGCTCGGCGTTCTCGTCGTCGATCCGTGGCACGCCCAGGATGAGCCCGAGAACGATCACGAGGTTCCAGGCCACCGGCGCAAGCGCCGGGAGCGCGAAGTGATGGTACGTGTTGAGGATTCCGACGACGATTCCCGAGAGTCCGAGCAGGACGACGATCGGGAAGAGCACGCGCGAAAGGCCGACTGCGAGGTCGAAGTCGCCCCCCGGCTCGCCGAAGGGCCGCATCAAGAGCGGGGCGAGCAGGATGAAGAGCGCGGTGACGCCGCCCAGTGCAAGGAGCGTCAGCCAGAAGAGGGTCGAGGCAACTCGCCAGGCACGCGCCTTCTCCCCCCGCTCGAGGAGCTCGCTGAAGACCGGGACGAACGCCCCCGAGAGGGCGGCGTCGGCGACGAGGGCGCGGACGAGGTTGGGGATCTGGATCGCGACGGTGAAAGCGTTGATCTTCCCGGCGACGCCGAAGTAGTACGCGCTCACCATCTCCCGGAGTAGCCCGAGAGCGCGTGAGACAGCGGTCGCGAGCGAGAAGACCGCCGTCGAGCGCGCGATGCGGCGGCCCTGTCCAGCGTCCTCGACGGGGGCCGCCGGCGGGGTGTCAGGGAGTTGTTCCATCTCGGAGTTGCGCCCGATTCTCCCAGTAGATGCTTGATCGGGAATTCACGGCGGGCCGGATGACCGCCACGACGCGGCGCCGGATCGCCACCCTGCCTGTGCGCCAGACCAGAATCCGCTCGCGCGGACTCTGATCGCGCGACAAGCGGCCGCGCTTCAGGGCCGTGTCAAGCCGCTGCCGCACTTCGCCTGGTCGGGACCGCCCCCGGCTGCGCGCCAATTCCCGATCAAGCATCTCGGTCCTGCTAGCATCGCCCGGCCCGCGACTGCGGGCATTTTCTCGAATGGCGAACATCAAACAGCAGAAGAAGCGGGTTCGGACCCAGGCACGTGAGCGCCTGGAGAACCTTCGCTACCGCTCGACGATCAAGACGCTTACCAAGAGGCTCGAGACGGTAGCGGGAGACGGTGACGCCGACCGCACGGCGGTCGAGCATCGAGAGCTCGTGCGGACGATCGATCGCGCCACCGCTCGCGGTGCGCTCCACCGCAACACCGCGGCCCGGAAGAAGTCGCAGGCGGCGAAGATCGCTGCCGGCGCCTCGACCGCAGGCTGACTTGAAAGAGGAGCGTCGCGGCCGCGAAGCGGACGCCTTCACGGATGTTCGCGCGAGCGGATTCTGGTCTTGCGCCGGCTAGCAGACGCTGATGTGAAAGAGGAGCGACGCGGCCGCAAAGCGGACGCCTTCAGGGACTTTTGCGCGATCGGAATCCGCGCTAGCGGATTCCGATCCTGCGCGAGCTAGGAGGCGCGGTTGTCGCACCGGGCGAGGCATAGTCTCGCCCCTACGATGCGCGGGACGGCGATCCCGGGCGACGCGTGAGATCCACGAGCGCACGCTGAACCTCGAGGTCGGGAGCAAGCTTGCTCTGACCCTTGAGCGCGCCGTCGAGCTCGGCCAGCCTGACCGTCGCGTCCCGAAGCTCCTCGTCCGAGAACGCCTCTGCCTGGCGGAAGAGCTTCTCCGCGTAGAACGGGTGTATCCGGAGCGTTCCGGCGGCCTCTTTCGCGCGCACTCCTTCGGTCGCAAGACGCTTGACGGAGCGGAGACGTCCGAGGTGGCCCCCGAGGGCGCCGGCGAGACGGGCCGCAGTATCGCGACGTGTCTTTGACTCCCGCTCGAAAATCGTCTCGCTGGCTGCGAGCGCGCGCGTCACGTCGCGTATTGCCCAGGCGTCGGTCAGCGTGAACGTCGGCGAGTCGGCTGCGGCTACCGCGAGCGCCTCGACCTCTCGTTCACCGATCGGCTCCCCGGCCGCCCAGGTCGCGAGCTTGTCGACCTCCTGCGCGAGAGTGTGTAGGTCGTCCCCCACGAGCTGGACGAGAGCAGCGCAGGCTTCGGGCTCGGCCTCGACGCCGCGCTGCCGGAATTGCTCGGCGACCCAGCTCTGCAGGTTTTTCTTGAGGACGCCGTACGCAAGGACGTCACCCGCCTTCGCACAGAGTTTCCAGAGCGCCGTTGTCTTCTTGACGTCGTCGGCCACGAGCGCGAGCACGGTCGCGGGCGCCGGGCTTCCGAGATACGAGGAGATGACCTCGATGTCGGCCGCCTTCCAGCCGCCTTTGAGGCGGTTGTCTGAATCGCGCCGACCGTCGACCTGCTCGACGATCACCAGTCGCGCGTCGCCGAAGAGGCTTCCCGCATTGCAAAGCGCCACCGCACCCTCGGCGGACGTGTCCAGGGCACTGACGACCTCGGTCGCTTCGGGCGCGAAGTGCCCGCGCAGGCGTAGGAGCGCGGTGTCGATCTTCGGCCGATCGGTGCCCGTGAGGAGGTAGACCGGCTTGCTCGGAGCGTCCGCCACGGAGCTCCACCCTATCCCTCCGTCCTATCCCTCCGTCCGCACCCGAAGCCGGCGGCCGTCGGACTCGACGACTATGCGACCGTCCTCGTCGGTGCGATAGAGCGCGAGGTCGGGAACTGCGGTGAGCGCGGCGAGAGTCTCGGCGCGCGGGTGGCCGTACTCGTTGTTCCTCCCGGCCGAGATCACCGCGATCCGCGGCCTTAGAACCCGAAGCTCTTCGTCGAGCCCGGGATCCGCCGACCCGTGATGAGCGACCTTGAGCACCTCGAACGCACCAAGGCGCAGCCTCGCGGTCACCTCGGACTCCGCATCGGCGGGGAGAAAGACGTCGGTTTCTCCGTACGAAGCCACGATCACGACGGCATTTAGGTTGGGGTCCTCGGCCGGAAGACCAGGGTCCGGCGGCCAGAGCACTCGCAGGACGAGGCCGCTGGCCCGGAACTCGGAGCCCGCGCGAACGAGGCGGATCGGCACCCCGCGCGCAGCGGCGGCGGCGATCGCCTCCTCCCGATCCGGTCCAGTCGCCGCGAGCTCGGGATCGAGGACCGTCCCGACTCGGAGCTGGCGGATGACCTCTGCTGCACCGCCGACGTGGTCGCGCTGCGGGTGCGTGAGCACGACTGCGGACAGGGAGCGAATCCCCATGCCAACGAGCTGTCCGGCGACGTTCGCCTCTGGCGGCCCTTGGTCGACCAGCACCCGCGCGCTCGGGGTCTCGAGCAGCACGGAATCGCCCTGGCCGACGTCGAGGAACGTCACTCTCAAACCGGCGGGCTGATCGCGAGTCGGCGTTCCCCGGACCGACCACCAGCCAGCCAGGACGAGAACGAGGACGCCGGCGCAAGCGAGCGCGATCGGTCTGGAGCGAGCATCGAGACGTAGTCGCAAGTAACGAGTCCCCGCCCAGCCGACAGCGACGACGAGGGTTCCGACGAGAGCCGTGCGAGCGCTGAGCTGGGCACCCGGCAGAGACGCGACGACTCGTGCGACGAGCTCGAGCCAGGCGGCCGCCAGCCCCGCGAGAGAGGCGAGCGCGGTCGCGGCCTCGGGAGCGAACGGATCCGCTCCCGCGGCGAGCAGTCCGAGGCCGAGGACCGCCGGAACCGCCGGGAACGCGGCCACGTTGGCGAGAACGGTGTACACGGGCGCTTGACCGAAGTGGAGGAGGACGACCGGCGCCGTCACGAGCCCGCACACGATCGCAACACCGAGCGCTTCGATCGCCGGCCGTGGTATCGGATAGCCCTCGAGTACGCGGCGCACACGGGGGACGCCCACGAATATTCCCGCGACAGCGACGAACGAGAGCTGGAACCCCGGCTCGAAGAGCGACGTCGGCGCCCAGATCAGCAGCACCAGCGCTCCCAACGCCAGGAAGTGCCAGCGGTCTCGGGGTCGCGCGGCTAACCAAGCGAGTGACGCGAGCGCGCCTGCGACCCCTGCGCGGATCACCGACGGTTGCCAACCGACGGCGAGCACGTAGGCCGCGATCGCGCCAACCGTCAGCAGCTCCCGGACGACCCGGGAGAGCCTGAGCAGCCAACCGAGCCCGAAGACTCCGAGGGCAATGAAGGCAACGTTCTGACCGGAGACCGCGAGCAGGTGCGCGAGTCCGGACGCCCTGAAGTCCTGCCGGACGCGCTCCGGAAGTCCCTCGTCCTCGCCGAGGACGACGCCGAGAACGAGCGCTCTCCGCACTCCGTCCGAGCCGCGTCCCACGGCGTGCTCGATTCGATCGCGCAGGCGGTCTCCGACACCAGCGATGCCGCCACGGCTCCCGACCTGGCGCCACGCACTCCCGCGCAGGACCACATGGATCCCTTGGCGCGCGAGCCATGCGCGCTCGTCGAAGCCGCCCTCGGCGTCGCGAGGCTCGACCACCCGAACGACGGTCTCGATGAGTGCGCCCCGGGGCGGCGAGCGGCCGACGGGAAGCAGCAGGAGCACACGCTCTCGAACTCCTCGCCGGCGGAAAGCATGGATCTCGGAAGGCACCCGAATCGCCCACGGCGTCTGCCGTGCGGGTCCGGTGGTGACGAGCAGCGCCGGGCCAGAGTTGCCAATCTCGGCAGCGAGCGCGCTCTCGCGCATCGCGTCGAGCCTGAGGGATCCCCACCAGAGTCCCGCAAGGGCGAGCACCGCTCCGAGCGCAATGACCCGAGCCGGGCCGTCCAGAGCGAGTACTCCGGCCAGCGCCGCCATGCCGAGGAGCCCGACCGCCAGCAAGCTGCCGGCAAGCCAGTTCGAGGCGGCAAGCCCGAGACAGGCCGCACCTGCGAGAAGCGCGGGCCAGTTGAGCTCGACTGCTCGCCTCATGGCGTCACGAGGTCGCGCAGTTGCTCGATCCGCGTCGGCCCGATTCCCGGGACGGCATCCAGGTCGTCCACCGATCTGAACGGGCCGTGCTCGGTCCGGTAGTCGAGGATGCTCTGTGCGGTGACAGGCCCCACCCCGGGGAGCTCGTCGAGCTCATCGGCCGTCGCGGTCGCGAGGCTCAGCTTGCGCCCGAGCCCCGCCGTGACCTCTGGGCCCGGTGACGCCAGCTCGGCCTCATCCGTGGCGGCGCCCGCGCCCCGGACCACGAGCTGAGGAGGAACGAAAACCTGGACGCCATCGATGAGCGGTGCGGCGAGGTTGAGCGCAGCGAGGTCGGCCCGCCCTGTCGCACCGCCAGCCCGCCTGAGAGCATCGGCGACGCGGGCTCCGTCCCGAAGCCGGTAGAGGCCCGGACGCCGGATCGCGCCGACAACATGGACGATCAGCGCAGGCCGCGCCGAGCTCGTCGAGACCGACGAAACCGGCTCGAGCGGGGCGACGATGTCGGGCGCCCTCGCGGTGCCCGCCGCCGCCAGGCGATGGCCGGCGACGACGAGCACCGCGAGAAGCCCGCTCGCGAGAACGAGCGCGGTCGATCGCGAGACGGAGACGAACGGCACCAGACGATCGTGGCGACGATCGAGTCACGCATGGGAAGCGCCTTCGTCACAATTGCGCGCCAATCGCGCAGGCGGCATGTAACAGGCGCTCGCGAGGAATCCGGAGCGGCGAATCGTGCGCATGCACTGCCCTGCGCGAATCGCGAATCGCGAGTTGCACGTTGCGGGTCGCTGATGCTGGAACGCCCGTCCCGCGGCCGAAGGCCGGCTCAGCCGGCCGAGAGGCCAAATGCGGCTAGTTGGTGCTCGGCGTAAGGAGGGGGTCCGTGGGGGAACCATGGGTTCCGCCACGAGTGACGAAGTTGACGAGCTTGCCGGGGACGACGATCGTCCGAGTGGTCTCCACCCCATCGAGGTGCGACTGCACCCGCTCGGAGGCACGGGCCAGCGCCACCAGCTCCTCTTCGGCCAGGCCGGAGGCGACCTGCAGGCGATCGCGGATCCTGCCGTTCACCTGGACGACGACCTGGGTCGTCTCCTGCTCGAGAAACGCCGGATCTGCCTCGGGCCAGGGCTGCGTCCAGAGGCGCTCGTATCCCAGGCGCTCCCAGAGCTCCTCGGCGATGTGGGAGCCGTAGGGCTGGATCAGGCTGACGGCCGTCTCGGCGGCGAACCGAGCAGCGGGATCGCCGGGTGCTTTCAGGATCTCGTTCACGAGCTCCATGACCGCCGCGATCGGCGTGTTCAGCGCGAACCTGCGGCCGATGTCGTCGGTCACCTTGGCGATCGTGCGGTGTGCCTTGCGAGAGAGCGGCGTGTCGGGCACTGGATCGAGGGACGGGTCACGGGCATGCTCGCCCACTGCCCGCCAGAGCCGGTGGAGGAAGCGAACGATCCCCTCGAAGCCGGCGTCCTGCCACTCGGCGTCCTGCTCGACGGGCCCGATGAAGAGCACGTACAAGCGAGCCGCGTCGGCGCCGTAGCGTTCGACGTACTCGTCCGGCGAGATCACGTTCCCTTTGGACTTGGACATCTTCGCCCCGTCCCGATAGAGCATCCCCTGGGTGAAGAGCCGAGCGAACGGCTCGCGGAAGCCGACCAGGCCGAGGTCGTTCATCACCTTGACGAAGAAGCGCGCGTAGAGCAGATGGAGGATCGCGTGCTCGACCCCGCCGATGTACTGGTTGACCGGCAGCCAGTAGTCCGCCATCGCGCGCGAGAACGGCTCGTCGTCGTTCTTTGCGTCGGCGTAGCGGATGAAGTACCAGGACGAGTCGACGAACGTGTCCATCGTGTCCGTCTCGCGTCGCGCCTCGCCGCCGCAGCTCGGGCAGCTCACGCACACCCAGTCCTCCGCGGCGGCAAGCGGCGAGCGGCCCTTCGGCAGGTAGTCGTCCACCTCGGGAAGCAGGACGGGGAGCTCGTCGTCCGGGATGGGCACGATCCCGCACTGCTCGCAATGGACGATCGGAATCGGTGCGCCCCAGTAGCGCTGGCGCGAGAGCAGCCAGTCGCGCAGCCGGTAGCGGATCGCGGGTCGCGCCAGCTCGCGCTCGGCGAGCCACGCGACAATCGCCTGCTTCCCTTCGGGGGCGGGGTTGCCGGTGAACTCCCCCGAGTTGACGAGCCGCTCGTTCTCGGTGTGCGCGACGAATGCGCCCTCGGTTGGTGCGCCGCCGTCTGCGGGCTCGACGACCTGGCGGATCTCCAACCCGTACCGCTCCGCGAACGCGTGATCGCGCTCGTCATGGGCGGGGACTGCCATGATCGCGCCCGTCCCGTATTCCATCAGGACGTAGTCGGCGACCCAGATCGGGATCTGCTCGCCGTTCACGGGGTTCGTCGCGTGGCGCCCGGTGAAGACCCCGTCCTTCTCCTTCTCCTCTCGTTCGACCGTCGTGCGTGCCCCGGCTCGGCGCACGTACTCGAGAACCTCCGCCTCGTGCTCGGTTCCCGCCACCAGCCGCGGCACGAGGGCGTGCTCGGGCGCGAAGACGAAGAACGTCGCTCCGAAGAGCGTGTCGGGTCGCGTCGTGAAGATCTCGACGTCCTCACCGACGTCCTCGATCCGAAAGACGACGTCGGCCCCCTCGGAGCGTCCGATCCAGTTCCGCTGCATGGTCAGGACGCGTTCCGGCCACGCCTCGAGCAACTCCATCTCGTCGAGGAGCGCATCCGCGTAGTCGGTGATCCTGAAGAACCACTGCTCGAGGTTTCGCGCCTCGACCTCCGCGCCGCAGCGTTCGCAGTGCCCGTCGATCACCTGCTCGTTGGCGAGGACCGTCTGGTCGTTGGGACACCACTTGACGGGCGCCTCCTTGCGGTATGCCAGGCCTTTCTCGAAGAAGCGGAGGAAGAGCCACTGCGTCCAGCGGTAGTACTCCGGCTCGTGGGAGGAGAGCACGCGACTCCAGTCGATCGCCCAGCCCATCCGTTCCATCTGGATGCGGATCGCCGCGATGTTGCGCTCGGTCACGTCACGGGGATGGCCGCCTTCCTGGATTGCTGCGTTCTCGGCATTAAGGCCGAACGCATCGAACCCCATCGGGCGCATGACCGCGTATCCGTGGCGACGACGGAAGTGTGCGACGACCTCGCCGAGCATGTAGTTGCGGACGTGCCCCATGTGGAGCTCACCCGACGGGTACGGGAGCATCTCGAGCACGTAGGTCTTCTGCCCGTGCCGCTCGAGCTCGTCGGGATCCGGGTTCGGGACCTCGAAGGCGCGCTCGTCCTTCCAGACGCGCTGCCATTTCTCCTCGATCGCCTGTGGGTCGTACTGCTCCATCGCTTGTCTCACTCGGTTCGGGGAACAAAAAAGCCTCTCGTGCGAGAGGCTCCACAGGAAACGCTCGCGGCTCGCGCCACGCCCGTTCCCTGGCCTACGTAAGAAGCTGCGCCATGAGTCGGAAAGGGTAACAGGCAGAATCGCCCGGATGCTCGATCTCTTTCCGGATTCGGCCTCGATCGAGAGCGGCGAGCTCACCGTCGGCGGCGTTCGTGCAACCGAGCTGGCGGAACGGTTCGGCACTCCGCTCGTCGTCTACTGCGAGGAGACGCTGCGGGCACGGGCGCAAGAGATTCGCGATGCGGTGCCGGACGCGCTCGTCGTCTACGGCTCGAAGGCGTTTCCGAACGTTGCTGTCCTTCGCCTCTTCGCGGAGGAGGGGCTCGGCGCCGACGTCGCCTCGCTCGGAGAGCTCACCTTCGCGCGAGCCGCGGGGATCACGGGAGAACGCCTCGTCGTGCACGGCAACGCGAAGTCGGAGGACGAGCTGCGTGCAGCCGCCGAAGCCGACGCAACGGTCGTGCTCGACGCCGAAGACGAGGTCAAGCGCGCAGCCGCCGCTGGCGTGCGGCGTGTGCTCGTGCGCGTGACCCTAGGCGTGGAAGCCGACACGCACGAGGCGATCCAGACGGGTCACCACGGCTCGAAGTTCGGTCTCCCACCCGACGCGGCGATGCGGTCGGTCGCTGCTGCGCGCGCCGACGGACTCGATGTCGCCGGTCTGCACGTCCACGTCGGATCGCAGCTCGCGGACACGGCCGCGCACGAGGAGACGATCGAGCTCCTCGCCGCGTTCGCCGGGCGCTGCCGGGACGAGCTCGACTGGACCCCAAGGCTCGTGAATGCCGGCGGCGGCTTCGCAGTGCGCCACGTCCCGGAAGAGCCCGAAGTGTCACTGGGTCCGCTGGCTCGCGCGGTCGGCGACGCGGTCACGCGAGCATGGAAGGAGCACGGACTCCCGAAGACCCGGATCCTGCTCGAGCCCGGCCGCGCGCTCGTGGGACAGGCGGGGGTCACGCTCTATCGCGTCCGCACCGTCAAGCGCCTCGACGACGTCACGTGGGTTGCCGTCGACGGCGGGATGTCCGACAATCCGAGGCCGCAGCTCTACGGCGCTCGCTACACGGCCCTCTCGGCGACGCGGACGGACGAGCCTGCGACCGAGACGGCCAGTGTCGCGGGCCTCCACTGCGAGTCCGGCGACGTCTTGATCGACGACGTCGCGCTTCCGGCGCCACGCGTCGGCGACCTCCTCGCCGTCCCCGCGACGGGCGCCTACACGCTGGCCATGAGCTCGAGCTACAACGCGACGCCGCGCCCCGCAGCGGTTCTCGTCTCGAGCGGCGAGTCGCACATCATCCGCCGCCGAGAGACGGTCCAAGACCTGCTCGCATTCGAGTCCTGACAACGTGTCCGTTGTGGACACCTTCGATGTATGCAGAGGTACACTACGATCATGGTCGTGAGAGTCGGGGTTCGAGATCTGCGCGAGAACCTGCGCTCCTGGCTCGACCGCGTGAAGGATGGCGACGAGATCGTCGTCACCGAACGGGGAAAGGCAGTGGCGCAACTGACACCGCTCGATCCGCCCCGCAGCAAGCTCGAGGAGCTAATCGAGGCCGGCATCGTTCGACCTCCGCTCAAGCCGAAGCGGACCCGAATCGACACCTCGAAGTTGCCGAGGATGACACCGGGCCCGACACTGTCCGACATCGTTATCGAGCAGCGCCGCAGCAGTCGCTACTGAACACCTACCTCGATACCTCGGCGGTCGTGAAGCTGTTTCTGGACGAGCCGGAGTCCGAAGTGGCCTGGGCCCTGTTCGGAGCTGCAACGGAGCTGTTCGCGGCTAGCGTGGGCTACGTCGAAGCCCGCTCGGCCCTCGGTGCGGCGGGGCGCGCGGGTCGACTCTCCGGTGCCCGCAGCGACGCGGCGCGTATCGAGTTGGAGGACATCTGGCAAGAGGTACACGTCGTCGACCTCCACGACGACGTGCTCGCGCGAGCGGGCGACGCCGCCGAGCTTCTGAAGTTACGAGCCGGCGATGCGATTCATCTCACTTCCGCACTCGCTCTAGATGACCCTCAACTCGTATTCGCCACGTGGGACCACGAGCTGGGACGGGCTGCGCGCGAAGCGGGGCTCGCAGTCGCTCCCTGAGGATCAGCGTGCCCGCGCGCCGACGAGCCCCGGCCGGACAAGGCGCGGCGGCGCGACGAGCCCTGCATCCTTCACCGGCGGGTTCAATGGCTCCGCCAGCGGCGCGGCGTCGAACGAAGCGCGCACGCGCTCCTCGGGCGGCTCACCGTAGAGCGTCGTCCGCTGGCGCGACACGCGGCCGACCGACCGGATCAGCGCTTCCATCGTCTCGGGCGGCATCTCCTGACCGTACTCGGCACCCGCCGAGCGGGAGATCGACTCGTTCATCAGCGTTCCGCCGAGGTCGTTGACACCTGCGCGAAGGGCTTCGCGGGTGCCGTCCGGGCCCAGCTTCACCCACGAGGCCTGGACGTTCGTGATCCACGGGTGGAGCGCCAGCCGGCCAACGGCGTGCACGAGAAGCGTCTCGCGAAACGTCGGCCCGCGTCTGGCGCGGCCCTGCACGTACATCGGTGCCTCCATCGGCACGAACGGGAGCGGGACGAACTCGGTGAAGCCGCCCGAGC
>JBBDMN010000152.1:3300-5344 GCA_040878305.1 Gaiellaceae bacterium | reverse complement strand
GGTGCCTCCATCGGCACGAACGGGAGCGGGACGAACTCGGTGAAGCCGCCCGAGCGCTGCTGTTGCTCACGCGTGCGCAGCAGGTGTCTCGCCCAGCTCCTGGGCGTGTCCGCATGCCCGAACATCAGCGTCACGTTCGAGCGAAGCCCCACGCGATGAGCGGCGTCGTGCACCCCCAGCCACTGCGCGGTTGTCACCTTGTCCGGGCAGATGATCCGCCGCACCTCGTCATCGAGCACCTCCGCGGCGGTGCCCGGAAGGGAGCCGAGCCCGAGGTCGTGCAGGTGCGCGAGATACTCCTCCAGCGAGAGCCCGAGCGTCGCGGCCCCCTGCCAGATCTCGAGGGCCGAGAAGGCGTGCACATGGATCCCCGGCACCGCCTCCTTGATCGCACGCACCACGTCGGCGTAGTAGTCGCCCGTGAACGCGGGGTGGATCCCGCCCTGGAGACAGACCTCGGTCGCGCCGCGCTCCCACGCCTCACGCGTGCGGCGGACGATCTCGTGCATGGGGACGAGGTACGGGGCGCCGCGCAGGTTTCGGGCGAGCTTCCCTTTCGAGAAAGCGCAGAAGCCGCAGCGGAAGTAGCAGACGTTCGTGTACTGGATGTTCCGGGTGACGACGTAGGTGACCTCGTCGCCGCACACCTGGCGGCGCAGCTTGTCCGCGGCTCCGAGGACGCGTCGCATCTCCTCGCCCCGCGCCGAGAGGAGACGCGTCAGCTCGTCCTCGCCGAGGTCGTCGCCCGCGAGCCCGACCGGAAGGGCGTCGCTTCGGACCACGAACGGGATGCGACCTGGCTCGCCCGGCGCCCACGAGTCGTCGCGCGCGTGCCCGGTCGCGTCCGCTGCGCGGCGAACGTGCGGCGCAACGGCCGGATCGCACCAGCGATCGAGCTCGTCGACGTACTCCGGGTAGATGGGAAGCCGGGGCGCGAGCTCGAGGCCGCGGCTCCGAGTCGCCTCCGCCAAACGCTCGATCTCCGGCCACGGCGCCTCGGGGTTGACGTGGTCGATCGTGACCGGTGAGACCCCTCCCCAGTCGTCGATACCCGCGTCGAGCAGGCGCGGGAAGTCGTCGTACGCGAGGTTCGGCGGCGCCTGCACGTGCCAGCCCGGGCCGAGGAGGATGCGCGCGACCGCGATCGTCCAGAGGTGGTCGTCGAGCGACGGCTCCGCGTGTGAGCCCATGCGCGTCCCGGGCTTCGCGCGGAAGTTCTGCACGATCACCTCCTGGACGTGTCCGTTCTCCTCGCCGAGTGCCTGAAGCGCGAGCAACGCGTCGATCCGCTCCTCACGCGTCTCGCCGATTCCGATCAGGATCCCGCTCGTGAACGGGATCGCGAGCTCGCCCGCGAGGCGGATCGTCTCGAGGCGGCGCGCGGGCACCTTGTCCGGCGAGGCCCAATGCGGCCCTCCCCTCTCCCCCAGCCGGTCTGCGGTGGTCTCGAGCATGATCCCCATCGACGCGCTCACCGGCCGCAAGAGCTCGAGCTCCGCCCGCGTCATGACACCGGGATTCAGGTGGGGTAGGAGCCCCGTCTTTTCGAGCACGAGCCGCGCGCAGCGGGCGAGGTACTCGAGGGTCGTCTCGCAACCCAGCGCGCGCAGCTCCTCGCGCGCCACCTTGTAGCGAAGCTCGGGCTTGTCCCCGAGCGTGAAGAGCGCCTCCCGGCAACCGGCAGCGGCGCCCAAGCGGGCGATCGCGAGGACTTCGTCCTCGGTCATGAATGCACGCTCCCCCCGCCGGGGCGGGCGGGCGAAGGTGCAGTAGCCGCAGACGTCGCGGCAGAGGGTCGTCAGCGGGATGAAGACCTTCGGCGAGTAGGTGACAAGCGGCCCCGGCCGCAGCCGCCGAGCCTCGGCGAGAAGCTCGTCGAGCGGTGCGGCGAGGAGGTCGGCGAAGGCGCTCACGGTCTCCACGAGCATAGAAGCACGGTGACTGTCATCCGCTGGGCGACAGTCACCCGCTCGTCAGTTCCGTCGCGACGCCCAGAGCCCGCCGAACGGCACCCACTTGCCCTTCGTCCAGCGCTGGAGCTGCC
>JBBDMN010000152.1:0-3200 GCA_040878305.1 Gaiellaceae bacterium | reverse complement strand
GCCCAGAGCCCGCCGAACGGCACCCACTTGCCCTTCGTCCAGCGCTGGAGCTGCCCCTGCTGGATCGGGAAGCCGTCGCCAGGCCCGGTCTTGACCGAGATCCCCGGCAGCAGGAACGGGTTCGCGGGGCTCGTGATCGACCGTGCCCGCGCCATCAGCGCGGCGCGCGTCAGGTTCGCGCCCACCCGCTTGAGGAGAGAGACCGTCTCGAACGCGACCGCCATGCCGTAGACGTGGTAGACGTCGCTCACGTTCGCGCCCTTCGCGTACTTCGCCATGGTCGCGCGATAGAGCTTGATGCCCGGGTCCTTCTTCCATCTCGCGTCGGTCGGGTCCTTGAGGAAGTTGAGCGAGATCGAGCCCTCGATGGCCTTGTTCTTCCCGCCCTCGGAGGCGAGGAGCATGATGTTCGAGGCTGCGGAGACGGCGTTGTTGATCATGAGCGGCTTCCAGGCGAGCCGGCTCGCGAAGACGTAGGCCTGGATCGCGAACTTCGGCGTCGCGAAGATCGCGAAGACGTTAGCGCGCGAAGACTTGAGTTTCGCCACCTGCGACTGCACGTCGGGGGCCGTCACCTCGTACGACTCCGCCGCGATGACGCTCGAGCCCGAGCGCGCGAGCCCACGCTTGAGCCCGCTCAGGAGATCCTTGCCGTAGTCGTCGTTCTGGAGCAGGACGGCGACTCGCGCCTTCTTCATCGTCCTCGCAACGTACTGCCCGTAGACCAAGCCCTCTGCCTGGTAGCTCGGCTGGAATCCGATCGTCCAGGGGTACTTGGCGACGTCACTTCCCCACGTCGTCGCCCCGGAGGCGACGAATAGCTGCGGGACCTCGGTCTGGTTCAGGTACTCGCGGGTCGCGATGTTGTGCTCGGTGCCGAGGGAGTTGAAGATCGCGAAGACCTTGTCCTGCTCGACGAGCTGCCGGGTCGCCTGGATCGTCTGCCCGGGGTTGTAGGCGTCGTCGACGATCTTGTAGTCGATCGTCCGCTTCGCGACTCCGCCCTTGGCGTTCACGGAGTCGAAGTAGGCCTTCGCGCCGCGCGCGACCGAGGCGTACGCAGCTGCCGGGCCCGTCAACGGCGATGTCCCGCCGATGAGGATCGAGCTCGATGTGACTCCCGGATCGGCGGCCGATCCGGCAAACGCGACCGGGAGCGCCCCGAAGGTGATGGCCCCTACTACTACGAGGGCTGCGAAGGCCGGCTTTCGTCTCATTGTGCTCGCTCCTTGAAAGGTGTTAGCCAGAACGAGAGTAGCGCCAGCTTGTCATCACCTGTCCCACACGTCGCACGAGTCCGCCGACACCGCGCGGGAGGAAGAACATGAGCAGGATCAGGATGGCTCCGTAGATGATCGCCGGCGCACCTGGCTCCTTCGTACGGTCGACGATGGCGTCGGGCAGCTTGGAGGCCCACCCTTCCCCCTGCGCCCAGAGCGGCAGGAACTGGATGAAGATCGCGCCGAAGACAAGACCCACGAGCCCGCCGAGCCCACCGACCACGACCCCCACGAGGAGGAAGATCGAGAGCGCGATTGGGAAGGTGTCGGGGTTGACGAAGGTAGTCGCGATGGCGAAGAGCGACCCCGCAACGCCCGCGTAGGCCGCGCTGATCCCGAAGGCGAGCGTCTTGTAACGCGCCAGGCTCACTCCCGACGAGACCGCGGCCGTCTCGCTGTCTCGCACCGCCCGGAAGGCGCGTCCCGTGCGGCCGCGGAGGATGAGCCACGCGACCGCGAAGAGGAGGAGCGCGATCGTCCAGCAGAGGTAGTAGAGCCAGTCGTTGAAGGAGAGCGTGCGGCCGAGGATCTCCACGGGGGTGATCCCGGCTGTCAGCTCGGGGAGGCCGAACAGGTTGACTCCGGAGCCGCCGCCCGAGAACTCCTCGAAGCGCTTGACCACCGACGGCAACGCAACGGCGATCGCGAACGTGGCAAGGGCGAGATAGAGCCCGGCGAGCCGTAGCGCCGGGAGACCGAACGCGAGCCCGGCGAGACCGGCGACGAGACCGGCGATCGGGATCGTCCAGACGTCCTTCATGCCGCCCTCGATCCCGAGCAGGCCTCCCTGACCGAACTGCGCGTTCCCCGCCATCAGGATCGCGGTCGTGTACCCCCCGATCGCCATGAACGCGCCGTGGCCGAGCGAGATCTGCCCGGTGTAGCCCGTGAGGATGTTGAGGCCCAGCAGCGCGATCAGGTAGATGCCGACGTACGCGAACTGCTGGGCGCGGAACTCGCTGATCCAGCCTGGCAGGACGAAGATGAGCACCGCGAAGACGAGAAACGCGACCAAGCCGACGATGCGGGTCGTCCTGGGAGTCACACTCGTTTCACCTCCGGCCGCCCGAACAGGCCCGACGGCCTGACGAGCAGGACGACGAGGATCACGAGCAGGGCCGTCGGCAACTTGAGCTCGGCGCCGACGAAGTCGACATAGACGCCGATCAGGTTCAGCATGACGCCAAGGACGAGGCCGCCCACGACAGCACCGAGCGGCGAGTCGATGCCGCCGAGGACAGCTGCCGCGAAGGCGTAGATGAGAATCGGCTGCATCATCTGCGGGTCGAGGCCGACGCTCGGGGCGGTGAGCATGCCCGCGACGGCTCCGAGCACCGCGGCGAGGCCCCAGCCGAGCGCGAGCATCCACGTCACCCGGACGCCGACGAGACGCGCCTCCGTCGGATTGACCGCGGCCGCCCTGAGCGCCAGGCCCACCTTTGTGAACTGGAAGAGGAGCCAGAGGAGGATCACGATCCCGATGGTGACGGCGATCGTCCCGATGTCCTGCACGGAGACGATCACACCTCCCACGTCGAACGTGTCCGATCCGAACGGACTCTTAAGCGCCTGTGGTTCTCCGCTCCACTGCCAGACCACAAAGCCGTTGATCGCGATGAGGAGGCCGATCGTGACGATCACGACGCGCAGCAGATCGCCGCGTTCTACCGGACGGATGACGACGCGGTGCGTGGCGACGCCGAAGACGAACGAGAACGCGAGAGTTGCCGCGAAGGCGGGCCAGTAGTCCCAGCCGTGGTTCACGGTCAGCGTCCAGGCGATGTACGTACAGAGGGTCGCCATCTCCCCTTGCGAGAAGTTGATGACCCCGGTCGAGCGGTGGATGATGACGAGCGCGAGCGCAAGGGCGGCGTAGATCCCGCCCGACGCCAGGCCGGACACGACCTGCTGCATGAAGTC
>JBBDMN010000151.1:0-4014 GCA_040878305.1 Gaiellaceae bacterium | reverse complement strand
TCTTCGGGACCGATTTGACGCTCGAGGAGGTCGTTCGCGTCGCGCGCGGCGGCGAGCAGGTCGAGCTGGCGGACGCAGCGATCGAGCGGATGCGAGCGACGCGCGCCGTCGTACAAGACGTGCTCGCCAGAGGCAAGGAGGTCTACGGCTTCACCACGGGGGTCGGTATGAGGAAACGCTTCGCCGCCCCGGAGGAGCAGGCGCGCTTCAACCGGGCGCTGATCAAGGGACACCTGATCGGCCAAGGCCCGGAGGCACCCGCCGACATCGTGCGGGCGCACATGGTGCGGCTGGCGAACGGCCTCGCACGTGGCGCAGCCGGCGTGCGACCGGAGCTCGCCCAGCTCTTCGTCGACGCACTCAACGCGGGGGTGACGCCTCGCGTCCGCCTGCTCGGCTCCGTCGGCCAGGCCGATCTTTCTGCGAACGCCGATCTCGCGGACGAGCTCCTCGGCGACTTCGAGCTCGCCGAGGGAGAAGCGCTCGCGCTCGTTGACAACAACGCCTTCTCGACGGCCCTCGCGGCGTTGAGCGTCGTCGATTGCGGCGTGCTCCTCGACTCGCTCGACGTCGCGGCGGCACTCGACCTCGAGGCGTTCGCAGCCAACACCGGTCTGCTCGATCCCGCCGTCGGTGAAGCGAGGCCCTATCCGGGCCTGCAGGCGACGATCGCGCGGTTGCGCGACCTGCTCGCCGACAGCTATCTGTGGAACGAGGAGCCACGGAGCCTTCAGGATCCGCTGACGTTCAGGTCGCTGCCGCAGGTACACGGTGCGGCACGCGACGCGCTCCGCTACGTGGAAGGCGTCCTCTCCATCGAGCTGAACGCCCACCAGGGAAACCCCCTCGTCGTGGTGGAGGACGCGCGAATCGTGTCGGTCGGCAACTTCGACGTCGTCCCTCTGGCCGCCGCGCTCGATTTTCTGCGGATCGCACTGGCTCCGGTGCTGACGAGCGCCGCCGAACGCGCGGTCAAGCTCCTCCAGGCACCGCTCACCGGTCTCCCGGAAGGCCTCGGTGCTCGACCGGGGCTCGCGGAGCCGGCGCTCAGCGAGCTCGGGGCTGCCGTGCAAGCGCTCGCCGCCGAGGCACGGCTCCTGGCCCACCCGGTGTCCTTCGAGCTTGCGAGCACATCGCAGCACGAGGGGATCGAGGACCGGATGACGATGGCGCCGCTGGCAGGTCGTCGCCTCGCGGAGATGGTCGAGCTCGGTGCCCGCGTCGTGGCGGTCGAGCTCACGATCGCGACGCAGGCGGTCGACTTGCGCGGGAGGCCGGCATTGGGCAGCGGCACCGGGCGCGCTTACGAGCTCGTCCGCGAGCGCGTGTCGTTCACCGACGCCGGCGAGGCGCTCCCGGGCGACCTCGAGCCGCTGGTCGAGCTGGTTCGCTCGGGCGAGCTCCTTCGATAGAGGAAGATCCGAGAGATGGCGATAATCGACGTGCATCAGCATCTCTGGCCGGAGTCGCTCATCGAGGCGCTGGCGCGCCGGCAGCGGCCGCCGCGACTCCGCGGCTCGACCCTCGAGCTCGCCGGGGAGCGTGAGAGCGAGATCGATCTCGGCGCGCACGACCTCGACGCGAGGCTCGCGCTCCTCGACCGCTGCGGGATCGACGTGGCGGTCGTCTCGCTCCCTCCGACCCTGGGAATCCACGGCCTCCCCGAGGAAGACGCGACACCCCTCCTCGATGCCTTCGACAACGGGATACTCGAGCTCAAGGCGGCCGCGAGGGGCAGGCTCGCCGCCTTCGCCGCGCGAGCGCCTGCCGAAGGATTCGCAGGCGTCTGCATGGGAGCCCCGGAGCTGGTCGACCTCGACGCGGTAGCGCCAAGGCTCGACGAGCTCGAGCAGAGCGGCGCCTTGCTCTTCGTCCACCCGGGACCGGCCTACCCGCCGGACGGAACACCGCCCTGGTGGCCGGCGGTCGTCGACTACACGGCGCAGATGCAGGCGGCGTATGCCATCTGGCTCGCGCACGGAGCTGAACGGTGGCCCGGACTCAGGGTCGTCTTCGCCATCCTTGCAGGAGGCGGCCCCTTCCAGCTCGAGCGCCTGCGCTCACGGGGGGTCTCGGGCCGAGAGATCCTGCACGACACTGTCTTCTTCGAGACGGCTTCCTACGGCCGCAGGGCGCTCGAGCTCTGCCTGGCGACCTTCGGCGTCGACCAGCTCGTCTTCGGCAGCGACGCGCCAGTCATCGATCCGGAGCCGACCCTAGACGCCGTCCGAGGCTTCGGCGATGCTGTGGCAGACGCGCTGTGCAACCAGAATCCGACTCGACTGTTGTACTGACCGAGTTGGGCCAGTGGGTGCACGAGCGCGTTCCGGAGGACACGGATCTCGATCGGCCCGCGCTTTCACGTCTCGCGGTCGACCTCGGAAACGAGCCGCGCTTCTGGAAGCAGTTCGTCCGTCACGATCCGAGCACTCGTCACTTCCTCCAGCTTTACCGTGATCCACACCTCGACCTCTGGATGATCTGCTGGCTCGACGCTCAGGACACGGGCTACCACGACCACGATCTCTCCTCGGGCGCGGTCTACGTCTGCGAGGGAACTCTTCACGAAGATCATTTCGGGCGGGACCCGGACGGATGGATCCGAGAGAAGACCCAAGCCCACGCGGCCGAGTCGGTGTTCGACTTCGACTCCTCGTACATCCACGGCGTTCGCCACGCCGGCGGCCCCCCGGCGACATCCATCCACGCCTACTCGCCGGCGCTCTGGCGGATGGGGCACTACGAACCTGACGACGCCGGTGCGGTCCGGCGTGTGCCGATCACGTACGCCGACGAGCTCGCCTCGACGATCGGATAGCGGGAGCGGAGCGGCCGGCCGGCCGTTTCGACACATCCGGAGCTCGCCTAACGCCCGATCCACGAATGCCCTGCGGCTCTCGCGATCCGATTGGCGGCCCAACGCGAAGGACCGACTGGTGTTGTCAAGGCCTACGAGGGGTATGAGAGACCCCGCGTACCAACCACGAGGAGGTTCCAAATGCGTTTGTTTTCAGTGCTGACCGTCCTACTTGCAGTCGCCCTGGCCGCGTTCGCGCTCGCCGGGTGCGGCGGCGACGATGACGAGGCGTCCGGTGACGAGGTCACGGTCGAGCTGAGCGAGACTGCAGGTTCCGGCCAGTCCGGTACCGCGACGCTCACCGCCGACGGCGAGCAGACACGCGTCGTCATCGAGATCGACGGCGATCCCGTCTCGGCGTCGCAGCCCGCTCACATCCACGAGGGCACCTGCGACGAGCTGACCCCCGAGCCGCTGTACGGGCTCCCGAACGTCGCCGACGGTACCTCGGACACGACTGTTGACGTCTCGCTCGACACGCTTACGAGTGGCGCCTACGCCATCAATCTGCACATGTCGGACGAGGACCTCACGACGTACACGTCGTGCGGCAACATCGAGTCCTAAGCATCTGCCTATAGGCGCGCGGCCTCCCGCGCGGAATCATCGCCACCACAGGCGGCAAGCGCCGCCACGAGTAGCACCAGACACAGTCTCAAGGACTCACCGCGAAGGTATCCGGGTAGCGAGCGAGGCGCGCGGAAGTGGATCCGCGCACCTCGTCGTGAGCTCTCGCTACGCCGCTTCGAAGGCAGCCTCGCCGACCGACGACTCCTGCGGCTGGAGATCCCGGCCGCGGACGAGGAAAATCGAGACGAGAACACCCGCCAGAGCGACTCCGGCTCCGGCCCAGAATGCCGCCTGGAACCCTTCGGTCATTGCGATCGGAAGTTGCGTACCTGACGAAACCGCATCGGTCGTGGTCGACGTCGCGATCGTGGACAAGAGTGCGATCCCGACGGCGCCGCCGATCTGTTGCGACGTGTTCATCAAACCCGAGGCAAGGCCCGCCTCTTCTGATCGCGTCCCGGCGAACGCTGCGATCGAGATCGGCACGAACGCGAACGGTAGCCCGAGGCCGATGATGAGGAACCCGGGGAACAGGTCGGTCCAGTACGAGCCACCGACAGAGACCTGCGTGAAGTACACGAGTCCGA
>JBBDMN010000150.1:1826-4032 GCA_040878305.1 Gaiellaceae bacterium | reverse complement strand
GTCGCGCGAAAATCCCTGAAGGCGTCCGCTTCGCGGCCGCTGTGTCTGTGGTTTTTCACATCACGCCTCTAGGTGGTCCCCTCCCAGGCGCTCCGAAGCTCTCGAAGCTCGACCCCGAGCAGAGTAGCTCCCCCTGCCAGCCCGATGCCGCGCACCGGCACTCCGAGCTCCTCTCCGAGACGCCGTAGCTCGTCCCGGCTCTCAGGCGCGCACGCGAGCACCGCCCTGCCGCCGATCTCGCCGAAGAGTGCGAGCGGGTCGTCCGCGAGCGAGAGCTCGGCACCGCACCCGGAGAAGATCGCCGCCTCGGCTAGACAGATCGCGAGCCCGCCCTCGGCGGCATCGTGGACGAGGGTCGAGAGCGGGGCCGCCTGCCAGAGGAAGGACACGAGCCGCGCCTCGGCTTCGAGGTCGAGCGGGGGCGGGCTCCCGCTCACCTCGCCGAAACGAGCCTGATACTCCGAGCCCGCGAGCGAGAGCGGCGACGCCTCCGCGAGGAGCAGCGAGTCGCTCTCGCGCCAACCCTTTGGAACGTGGCGCACGTCCTCCACGAGCCCGACCGCACCGACGACCGGCGTGGGATGGATCGCGCGTCCGTTCGTCTCGTTGTAGAGCGAGACGTTCCCCGAGACGATCGGGAGCCCGAGCGCGCCGCTCGCCGCCGCCATCCCTTCGATTGCCTCCGCGAGCTCCCACCCGATCTCCGGCTTCTCCGGGTTGCCGAAGTTGAGGCAGTCGGTGAAGCCGAGCGGCTCCCCTCCGGTGCAGGCGACGTTGCGCGCCGCCTCGAAGATCGCGAGCGCGCCGCCGAGGAAGGGATCGAGGCTCGCCACGCGGCCTTGCCCGTCGAGCGTGACGGCCAGCCCGCGTAACGACGGACGAAGGCGTAGAACCGCCGCGTCGAGTCCCGGGCGGCGAACGGTTCTCGAGCCGACGAGGTGGTCGTAGCGGCGGTACACGAACGCGCGGCTTCGCAGATTGGGCGAGGCGAGTAGCTCTAGAAGCGCATCCGCGTTGGCCGGCGCGTCGACGATCTCGCGAAGCGGAGTCGCGCGGCGTGGCCGCGAGCCGACCTCGTAGCGAGGACACTCCTCGGTCAGAAGTTGCGCGGGAATCTCACCGACGACCTCTCCGTCCCAGAAGGCGCGGAGCTCTCCGGTCTCCGTCACCTCGCCGATGACCTCGTGCCGCAGCTCCCAGCGGTCGAGCACGGCCTCGACCGCCTCGACCATCTGCGGCCGGACGATGGCGACCATGCGCTCCTGGCTCTCGGAGATCATCACCTCCCAGGGCTCCATCCCCTCTTCTCGGAGCGGAACCCGGTCGAGGTGAACGTCGATCCCGTAGTCGGCGGCCATCTCCGAGAGAGCCGACGCGAGACCGGCGGCACCGCAGTCCTGGAGCGACTCGACGAGCCCGGACTGGACGAGCTCGACCGAGGCCTCGATCAGCTTCTTTCCCGTGAAGGGGTCTCCGATCTGCACCGACGGGCGCTTCTCGGCGGAGCCCTCGTCGAGCTCTTGGCTGGCGAGCACCGACGCGCCACCGATCCCGTCTCGCCCCGTCGTCGCGCCGTAGAGGAGGATCGACTGTCCGCTTCCGGTCGCCTTCGCGCGGAGCACGCGGTCGACCGGCAGGAGGCCGACGCACATCGCGTTGACGAGGCAGTTGTCGCGGTACGCCTCGTCGAAGACGGCCTCGCCGCCGACCGTGGGGACTCCCACGCTATTGCCGTACGCACCAATCCCGCCGACCGCGCGTGAGAACGCGTGCCCCGGCTCGGCGAAGCGGAGCCCGTCGAGGAGTGCCACCGGACGCGCGCCCATCGCGACGATGTCGCGGAGGATCCCACCGACCCCAGTGGCCGCTCCCTGGAACGGCTCGACCGCCGAGGGGTGGTTGTGGCTCTCGACCTTGAATGCGACCGCGAGGCCGTCGCCGAGATCGAGGACGCCCGCGTTCTCGCCGGGTCCTTGGAGCACACGCTCGCCCTCGCTCGGAAGGCGCTTCAGTAGGAGCGCCGAATGCTTGTAGCCGCAGTGCTCGGACCAGAGGAGCGAAAAGACGGCGAGCTCGAAGTCGTTCGGATCCCTCCCGAGCAGTGCGCGTATGCGCTCCGACTCCCCGTCGGTGAGCCCGAGGGCGCGATGGAGCGGCTGGTGCGCCACGCTGCTCAGGTAAGCCAGTCTAGAGGCACCGACGGAGC
>JBBDMN010000150.1:0-1726 GCA_040878305.1 Gaiellaceae bacterium | reverse complement strand
TGTTCTTGCTGGCCGCGATCTGGGGCGCGTCGTACGTCTTCATCAAGGTCGCGCTCGAGGATGTCGAGCCGGCGCCGATGATGGCGATCCGCGCGCTCGTCGCCGGGCTCATGCTGGCTGGGTACCTCGGAATCGCGATGGGGAGCCGTCGCGCGCTGGCCGAGCTCGGACGAGCCTGGCGGCCTGCGCTCGTGCTCGGCACGCTCAACGCGGCGATCCCTTTCTGGCTCATCGCCTGGGGCGAGAAGCACGTCGACTCGAGCGTGGCGGGAATCGCCCAGTCGACGGTGCCCATCTTCACGTTCCTCCTGGCGACGCGCTTCCTGCCGCACGAGCACGTCGGCACGACCCGCATCGTCGGCGTCGCGCTTGGATTTCTGGGCGTCGCAGTGCTTGCGGGCTTCGACCCGGACGGAGGCTGGCTCGCCGTCGCGGGGACGCTCGCGGTCGTCCTCTCATCGGTCACATACGCGGCGTCTGGGGTCTACGGGCAGCTCCGGGTGCGGACGGTCGCCGGACCCGTGCTCGCAACCGGCTCGATGCTCGCCGGAGGGCTGATCCTCCTGCCCCTGGCGCTGTTCCAGCTTCCCACACACGCGCCGGACACCGCGTCGATCGCCTCGCTGCTCGCCCTGACGATTCTGGGAACGGCGTTCGCGCAGCTGATCCTCTTCCGGATGCTCCGCCTCTACGGCTCGCGGCGGCTCTCGCTCGTCACATACCTGATTCCCGGTTTCGCCGTCTTCTACGGAGCGGTGCTCCTCGACGAGCCGGTCACGGTGGCAGCGCTCGGCGGACTCGTACTCATCCTCGCCGGCGTCGCCCTCGCCTCCGGCGCGCGGTTGCTCCGGTCTCGCGTGCAGGAGGAGCCGGCCTAGTGATCTCGATCCGGCGTGCTCGTCGCGACGATCTTGATTTCCTCGTCGCGCTCGTGACGCACGAGGACGTGGAGCCGTTTCTCGCTGCAGTTCGTGCCAAGGATCCCGGCGAGATCCTCGCCGAGGTCGAGCGCTCGGAAAGCGGGCCTGACACCTTCGGCGTGTTCGTCATCGAAGTCGACGGCGAGCGGGCGGGGACGATGCGCTTCGAGCTCGGCAACAGGAGGAGTCGGATCGCCGACCTCGGCGGCCTCGCGATCCACCCGGAGTTCCGGGGTGGCAAGGTCGCCGACGAAGCGGCCCAGCTCTTTCAGCGCCACCTCTTCGACGACCTCGGCTTTCACCGGGTTCAGATGGAAATCTACGGCTTCAACGAGCGGGCGATGGCGCATGCGGAGCGGGCCGGGTTTATCCGCGAGGGAGTCCGGCGAAAGGCGTACTGGCGGAACGAGCAGTGGGTCGACGGCGTGCTCTTCGGGCTCGTCGCCGAGGACCTCGCCGGCGGGGAGGAGTGATCGATCGCGATCGCTCTAGGATCTCGCCATGGACACCTTTCTACACACGATGGTTCGCATTACCGACCCCGAGCGGAGTCGCGGGTTCTACGAAGCCCTCGGCTTCCGCTTCAGCCGCGACATGGACATCGTCCGCGAGGGCGAGCTCGAGGCGACGAACTACTTCTTCTCGATCGGCGATCGGGAGAACGTGCTCGAGCTGACCTACAACCACGACGGTCGAACGTACGAGCTCGGTTCAGGCTACGGGCACATCGCGATCGGCGTCGACGACCTCGACAAGACGCTTGCCGCCCTGAAGGACCAGCACGGGATCGAGCCCGAGCGGCCGCC
>JBBDMN010000149.1:0-4039 GCA_040878305.1 Gaiellaceae bacterium | reverse complement strand
GACGAGGTGGCGTTCGGGTTGTCGATCTTGAACCCTGACTCCTGAATCGTGTTCAGGAAGTCGATGGTCGTTCCGCGCAAGTAGGGAGCGCTGAAGGGGTCGACGACCACAGGGACTCCTTCGAGCGAGAGCTCGACATCGCCTTCGGCCACGTTGTCGAAGCCGAGGCCGTACTGGAAGCCGGAGCATCCGCCACCCTGGATCGCCACGCGGAGAACGAGCGCGTCGCCGTCGGCTTCCTCGGCGAGAAGCTCCCTGATCTTCGTCGCCGCCAAAGGCGTCAGCGAGATCAGCGTCTCAGTGGGGTGTTCGGTCAAGTGCTCGATTGTGGCCACGGACTCATGGTAGCGGACGAGGGGGTGGTTTCCAGAGGCGACTTTGTGACACTCGTATCGCTCATTCTGCGCCGAAACTCCGAACCCTTCGTGCGCCGGAAAGGGGAGTGCTAGGTTTCGCCGCGAGACAGAAGACCGAGGTACTTGCGGGGGTTACCCGTGCTCGACAACTGGCTGCCGTTCCTAATCTATGCGCTCTTCGCGGCGGCGATCCCGGCTTCGTTGGTCACCATGTCGTTCGTCCTCCCGCGGCGCCCGGTGGCCCGAACGAGGCAGAGAATGCTCCCGTTCGAGTCAGGCGTCTCCGCCGGTGCACCGAGCCAGCACCGGCGCTTCACGGTGAGCTTCTACCTGACCGCGATCCTCTTCATCCTCTTCGACATCGAGATCGTGTTCTTGTACCCGCTCGCGGTGCAGCTCGACGCGCTCGGGTGGTTCGGCCTGGTCGAGTTCCTCGTCTTCATCGCGATCCTGGCCGTCGCCTACGCCTACATCTGGCGGAAAGGAGCGCTCAACTGGCACTGAAGCGGGATTTGCCGGTTGTGAGCGACCGCCCGCTGGCGACGGCCGGCCTCCAGTCGGAGCGCGTGCTCTGGCCGGACCGCGGGCCCGGGGTTTTCGAGCGGGAGGTTGAGGAGATCGAGGACGCGCTCCTCCTCACGACCGTCGAGAAGGCGGTCGCCTGGGCGCAGACGAGCTCCATGTGGCCGGACACCTTCGGTCTCGCGTGCTGCGCGATGGAGATGATCGCGGTCGTCTCGTCTCGCTACGACATCGCGCGCTTCGGCATGGAGAGGTTCAGCTCCTCGCCGCGCCAAGCCGACCTGCTCATCGTCTCCGGTCGCGTGACGCACAAGATGGCGGGGCCGCTCCGTCAGGTCTACGACCAGATGCTCGAGCCGAAGTGGGCGATCGCCATGGGCGCGTGCGCGAGCTCCGGCGGGATGTTCAACAACTACACGATCCTCCAGGGCGTCGACAAGATCGTCCCGGTCGACGTCCACGTACCCGGCTGTCCGCCGCGGCCGGAGGCGTTGCTCGAGGGCGTCGTCCGCCTGCACGAGAAGATCCGCGCCGGCGTGCCCCCGGCGTACCAGATCCGCGGGGTGGCGGAGTGAGCTCATACGCCGGCGTTCCAGGCGTCATCGAGACCCGCGAGGCGCTCGGCGAGACGACGCTCGTCGTCGATCCCGCGCGACTCCTCGACGCATGCCTCGCCCTCCGCGACGAGCACGGGTTCAACTTCCTGAGCGACATCGCACCGACGGACTACCTGAGCTGGGGCGAAGGTGGCGTCGCGGGCTACATCGGCACGGCGGGCGGCCGGGACCTCAACCAGCCGGGCTCGCAGGGCTACGCTCGCACCCCGGCGCCCAAGCCGAAGCGGTTCTCCGTCTCGTACCAGCTCCTGCGCATCTCGGAGGAACCCGCCCGGGTGTGCGTGCAGGTCTGGATCGACGACGGGGAGGCGATCGACAGCGCCATACCTGTGTGGCCCGCCGCCGACTGGTTCGAGCGCGAGGCCTGGGACATGATGGGCATTCCGTTCGAGGGCCACCCGAATCTCGTGCGCATCCTCATGCCCGAGGACTGGGAAGGCCATCCGCTGCGCAAGGACTACCCGCTCGGCGGCGAGCCGGTGCGATTCTCGGACGAGGACTAGCGAAGCTCCTCGATGGCCGTCGTTCCCGTCGCCCGCATCTACGAGGGCACCCGGATCCCGAGCCCCGTCCCGACGATCCTCGAGGTCGACCCGGAGAAACATTCCCTCGAGAACATCCTGACGGTCAACTTCGGGCCGAATCACCCGTCCACCCACGGCGTCCTGCGCTTGATCGTGGACCTCGACGGGGAGACCGTCGCCGGCATCCGGGCGGTGATCGGGTACCTCCACACCGGGTTCGAGAAGAACATGGAGGCCAAGTCGTGGTGGAAGTCCGTCACGTACGCGCCACGGGTCGATTACGTCTCCTTTCAGGCGAACGAGCTCGTCTACGTGCTCGCGATCGAGAAGCTGCTCGGGCTCGAGGTGCCGCGGCGCGCAACCTGGGCGCGCATGGCGCTCACCGAGCTCAACCGAATCCACTCACACTTGATCTGGCTCGGAACCTCAGCTCTCGAGCTCGGGGCGATCTCGCTCCTTTGGTACACGTTCGACGACCGCGACGAGCTCCTCGACCTCTTCGAGATGGTTGGCGGGACGCGGATGCACACGCGCTACTTCCAGGTGGGCGGTCTCGCGGAGGATCTCCCGCCGGGCTTCACCCCTCAGACCCGGAAGTTCTGCGACGCGATGCTCAAGTCCGTCGACGAGTACGAGGCGATCCTCGACCGGAACGCGATCTGGCTCGAGCGCACGAAGGGCATCGGGCTCCTCTCCGCCTCGGACGCGCTCGCGCTCGCTCAGTCCGGCCCGATGCTGCGCGCTTCGGGCGTGAGCTGGGACCTGCGCAAGAGCATGCCCTACCTCGCCTACGACGAGGTCGACTTCGACGTCCCGGTGTACCCGAACGGAGACGTCTACGACCGCTACAAGGTGCGCATGGACGAGATGCGCGAGTCGGTGCGCATCGTCCGCCAGTGCCTCGACCGGCTCGACGACATGGGCGGGGAGCCGTGGGTCGCCGACGACCGCAAGGTCGTCCTGCCGCCGCGGCACGAGCTCCACACCTCGATGGAGACGCTGATCCACCACTTCAAGCTCGTCACCGAGGGCTACACCGTGCCCGAGGGCGAGGTGTACGTCGTCATCGAGTCCCCGCGCGGCGAGTCGGGTTGCTACCTCGTCTCCGACGGCGGGCCGAGACCCTGGCGCGTCAGGTTCCGCGCGCCGAGCTTCGCGGCGCTCCAGGCAACGGCGACCGTCGTCCAGGGTTGTCTTATCGCGGACCTCGTCGCGGTCGCCGGCTCGCTCGATCCTGTCATGGGAGACGCAGACCGATGACGCCTCAGGCCTACGCGGAGATCCAGAAGCTGCGCAAGCGGTATCCGCACAGCCGCTCGGCGGTGATGGACGCGCTGCGCATCGCGCAGGTGGAGCACGGCGGCTGGCTTCCGCCCGAGGCTCTCCGCGAGACCGCCGATGCGCTCGAGGTAACACCTGCGTTCTGCCAGTCGATCGCGTCGTTCTACGACATGTTCCACCTCGAGCCCGTCGGGAAGCACATGGTCGAGGTCTGCACGAATCTGTCCTGCGCGCTCGTCGGCGCGCAGGCGGTTCTCGACGCGTTTGCCGAGGAGCTCGGCGTCCGGCCGGGCGAGACGACGGACGACGGCGAGGTGACCCTGCGGGCTATCGAGTGCGCAGGCGGCTGCGGGCGCGCTCCAGTCGTCGTCATCGACCACGCCTACCACGAGCCGGTGCGCGTCGAGGACGTGTCCGGTCTCGTCGAGGGGCTCCGTGGCGAGTAGCCCGAACCTGCTCACGGCGGGGACCGAGGAGCACGATCTCACGCGGCTCGACGACTACGTCGCCGTCAACGGCTACACCGCGCTGGCGCGGGCACGCGAGCTGGAGCCGCAGGCGGTCCTGGACGAGATTTCCGCCGCGACCCTCCGCGGGCGCGGCGGTGCAGGGTTCCCGATGGGCCGCAAGGCGTCGCTCCTCGCGAAGGACACCGGCAAGCCGACCTACCTCGTCATCAACGCGGACGAGTCGGAGCCGGGGGCGTTCAAGGACCGCGACGTGATGCGCTTCACCCCCC
>JBBDMN010000148.1:0-22217 GCA_040878305.1 Gaiellaceae bacterium | reverse complement strand
TTTCCGCGGTGCCCGGCTTCAACCAGCGCAATGCGGTCACGTTTCCGGACATAACCGTGACCCGAGGTCCGCAGACCATTCGATCGCGTGGTTCTCAGGACGCCGCTCTAGGGGCGCGTAAGAAACAGTCGTCTCTCCATCGCGAGGTGCGGGGCCCACTCGAGGCGGGTCGCGCCTCCGAAGTGCAGGTAGGCGCGGAGCGCGTCGCGCATCGCTTCGACAAAGCCCTCGGTGCGGCGCGGCGCGAAGCTGTCCTCCCACCATAAGCCGAGCACCTGCACCTTGCCGCGAGCGCGGTCGACGCGCGGCTCGATCCGGCCGACGAGGCGGTCGCGGAAGAGCATCGGCAGCACGTACCAGCCCCAACGTCGCTTGGCCGGCGGGAAGAAGAGCTCCCACACATACTCGAACTCGAAGAGGGATCCGAGCAGGCCCCGGTCCCAAACCAACGGATCGAACGGGGGGAGGAATGCGACCGAGGGCGGAGGCTCCGGCGGCGCTTCCAGCAGCTCGACCTCCTCGCCGAGGACGAAGCGCCTGCCGCGCACGCCCTCCACCTCGACGGAAACGAGCTCCCCGCGCTCGACGAGCTCCTCGCGCAGCGCGTTCCGCCCTGGGTGGTCCGGCCGCTCCGCGTCCGGCTTGGCGGGGCCGAGGCCGCCGAAGATATCTCCGCCGCCGCCGACGCCGAGCAGACCGTGGGCCCGGTACCGCGAGAGGAGCTTGTGCCGGAGTTGTTCCTTCAGCGGGATGCTGCGCGCGAGGAGTTCGGCTGGTAGCAGCCGCTCGAGGAGGTCGTAGTAGCGTCGGTTGCCGTCGCGTCGCGCGAGGCCGAGCACGCCCGTGACGGCGCACGTCTCGAGCACGGCGCGTACGGCGTTTGTCGGCATCCCGAACCAGTCGGTCGTCGTCCCGCGCTCGCCCTCGAAATCGAGCGCTGACAGCGGCCCCTCGGCGCGGATGCGCTCGAGTACGTGGTCGGCCACTTCGGCGTTCTCGGCGAGGATGCGCGGCGCGTTCTGGCTCAACGTCGCGCGGAACCAAGGGAACTCGCTCGCCAAGACGAAGGAGAGTCCTTTGTTGTAGGCCTCGAAGATCTCGCGGCGCTCGTAGAGGAGGTCGCACCAAGCGGGGTCGTAGTGGGCCACGCGCGCGTGCAGCACGAGGTCGTGGTTGCGACCGGCAACCGCGAGGGGGTCGAACTGGATCGAGCCGAATCGGCGGAAAACCTCGAGCACGGCGTCGGGTCCTCTGTTGAGCGAACGCGCCGGCGCGAGCGCGTGGCGCGCGACGAGAAAGTGACGCGCGGCTCCAGCAGTGACCCTCACGCAGAGGACGCTATCCGGTGGCGCGCCGAAAGCCTCGAGAGTCACGCTCGCCCGGCAAGATGGCGCTCTTGCCAATGCGTCTGATCGTCGCGGGACGCACCGAAAAACGGACGTTGAGTGGCTCAGCGCCGCGGGGTGATCTCGCGGCACCTTCCTCCTGCTACTACTAGCCGGGGATCGTCAGGCCGCCGCGGACCCAGACAGGAGGTGGCACGTTGATGACGGAGCACAGGATCGGCACGCAGGAGGAGTGGCAGGCGGAGCGTGACGAGCTGCTGAAGGAGGAGAAGGAGCTCACTCGCCGGGGCGACGAGCTGGCGAGGAAGAGGCGCGAGCTGCCCTGGGTCCCGGTCGAGAAGGACTACCGCTTCGAGACCGAGGACGGCACGAAGACCCTCGCCGATCTCTTCGACGGCCGCTCCCAGCTGCTCGTCTACCACTTCATGTTCGGGCCGCCCTACGAGGCAGGCTGCCCGGTCTGCTCCTCGATCGCGGACACGCTCGCCGCCCAGGTGCCCCACCTGAAGGCTAGGGACACCACCCTGCTGCTCGCTTCACGCGCGCCGCTCGCGAAGCTGATCGCCTACAGGGAGCGGATGGGCTGGGGCATCGACTGGGTCTCGAGCGCCGGCAGCGACTTCAACCGCGACCTCGGCTTCCTGTACACCGAGGAGGAGCTGAAGCCGTTCCTGGAGGGCGAGATCCCGCCCACCGTCGAGCAGAACGCGCGCATGTGCGGGACTGACGTCGTGGGGTACGTCTCCGAGGGACCGGGCCTGAGCGCGTACGCGCTATCGGACGGGACCGTCTACCGGACCTACGTGACCACGGCCCGCGGCCTCGAGCCCGCGATGGCCTACTACGCCCTGCTGGACCGCACGCCGAGGGGTCGCTACGAGAGCGACACGAGGCCGCTCTGGGTGCGGCGCCACGACGAGTACGAGACGAGCTAGGTGAGTGGTTCCTCCAGGGGTCGCCTCGAGCGCTAGGACCTCGCGAGACGGTTGGACGTCGGTCCACTGCCACGGCGCTGCCACGGGACGTGTCCCGAGCGGCGTCTCGACGCGCGCCGCGCGAGCCGTCGCGCTTCTGAATGTGGGGGTAAGGCCGAGAGCAGGCGGAGAGGAGCGAGCCATGACCGAAATCAAGGAACTGGAGCCGTTCATCGGCGAGTGGAGCCTGGCGATGGTGATGCCCGGCCAGGAGCCGATGCCCGACGTCGGCGCCCGAGTCACCTTCGAGTGGGGGCCGGGCGAGAAGTTCCTGATCGAGCGCTGGTCGGTCCCGGTCCCCGAGGCCCCCGACGGCCTCGCCCTGATCGGGTTTGACGGGGGCCGCGGCATCCTCCTTCAGCACTACTTCGACTCGCGCGGCGTCGCCCGGGTCTACGAGATGGGCTTCGCCGACGGCGTCTGGACCCTGTCGAGGACGAAGGAGGACTTCTCGCCGTTCGAGTTCTCCCAGCGATTCAGGGGCACCTTCAGCGACGACGGGAAGACGATCGACGGGACCTGGGAGATCGCCAACGACAAGAAGACCTGGGAGAAGGACTTCGACCTGATCTACAACCGGGTCGACTAGCCTGGCGCCGCGCTACCTCGGCGCCGACCCGGCGGCGGCCCCGGCGCGACGCGAAGGCCAAGGGGTGGGGTGGGTGCCCCCTGGCCGAGTGATGCCCAGGGCTGAGACCACCGACTCGCGGAGTCGGAAGTCACCCTTCGAATGACCGGTCGACTGCGAGGTAGCACTACTGGCGCAGCACTGGCGCACATCCGCCTTCTTGCAGGCTCGTACCTTGACCCCGGCTATGCGAACCGGCGGGCCTATCCGGTCAGTCAAGCGGGAGCTGTTCCGGGGATGAGCCCGCTCGCTAGCCGGCGCGTTGAGAGAGGCCTGTTGCATCTGCGCCTGTTGTTAGTGACGAGCTGTCGTCTAGGACACGACAACCGACGCACTATCGGATAAGAAATTCCAGGAAGAGCGCGGCGGACTTCTAATCCGCGGGTCGGAGGTTCGAATCCTCCCGGGCGCATCGAATCGCCGCAACCGATGCTTCTGAAGCAGCGCGCGGGCGGAACCCACCACTGACGCTACGAGGCTGCGTCGCGTCCGCAATGCATCGCTGGCTGCTCGCGGTTCGTGACGAATTGCCCGTCCTGCAGAGTCGCGCAGTAGCGGACGATGTGCGGCTCGCCGAAGTTGACGTTGCAGCGAAAGATCGGATTTCCGGCGAACGACCGTTTCGTTCGCACGCACACGATCCAGCGGTAGGAGAGCTTCCTTGCAAGGAGCCGATCCTCGAGCGCAGCTCTGACGTCGGCAGCATTCGCTTTGACGGAGTTCGTATGCGAGTTACCGCACGCGGCCAGGAGGAGCAGCAACGCCAGCGCGAGCAGGAGCGCGCCGTGCCTCACGGGGTCATGACGACCTTGGTCGCCTCGCGGCTGTCGAACAGCCGGTATGCCTCCACCGCGTCGTCCAGCGCCATCCGGTGCGTGACGACCGAAGCGGGATCGAGCCGCCCGTCCGAGATCATCGAGATGAGGCGCTCCCGGTGGGCCAACGAGTCGCCGATGGAGAAGCGTAAGGTCAGCTCGCGCTCGAACATGAGGGCGTTGTTCAGGGGGTAGTCGGGCTCGAAGTGCGCCCCGACGACCGAGACGACGCCGCGGCCGCGGCAGAGCAGCAGTGCCGCGTCGAGTGCTCCCGGCGTCCCGGCCGCCTCGACGACGACGTCGGCTCCCAGCCCCTCGGTGGCCCCGGCGACGGCCGTGCCCGCCTCGTCCGGCTCGAAAGCCTGCGCTCCTAGGCTCGCAGCGAGCTCCCTCCGTTCCGCGACTCGGTCCACTGCGAACACGGTCGCGCCGATGTCGATCGCGACCATGACGGCCATCAGCCCGACGGCGCCCAGGCCCACGACGCAGACGAGGTCGCCCCGCTTTACCTCGCCGCGAACGACAGCGTCGTACGCGGTCGGCAGGTTGTCGGAGAGGAAGACCGCCGCCTCGTCGGATACCGAGTCGGGGAGCTGGTAGAGCACCGTGTCGGCGTGCGGGACGCGCACGAAGTCGGCCTGAGCTCCGTCGAGGCGTGGGTACACACCGGAGTAACCGAAGAGCGCCCTCCCGGAGCATTGCGTTACGCGGCCCGCGCGGCAGGCCGCGCACGTCCCGTCCGCAACCAGGCTCATGTTCACGACGCGCTGGCCCGGTCGCACCGAGCTGACGCCGGATCCCACCTCCACGACGATCCCCGCGAACTCGTGGCCGAGGATGGTCCCGTACTCGAAGCCGGGGGTCAGCCCGTGCAGCGGGAAGAGGTCGGCGCCGCAGATCGCGGCGGCGTCGATGCGGACGATCGCATCTGTCTCGAGCTGCAGGGCAGGATCGGGAACCTCCTCGAGGCGGACGTCTCCCGGCCCGCGCAGGACGACGGCTTTCATGCCGGCTGCTCGATCTCGACGAGGTAGCCGTCGGGGTCGACGCAGAAGAAGCGACAGCCGCCCCAGGGCGGCTCGTAGGGCTCGGCGAGGAACCGGCAACCCCTGCTCCCGAGCTCCCGGTACACCGCCCACGCGTCCTCCACCTCGAGCACGATCACGACGTTCGCCTGCGACGCGTCTTCGGGCACCGCCATCGCGACTCCCGGACGGTCCTCCGCCGGATGGCCCTGCTCGGCGAGCGAGAGCCGTGCGCCGGCCGAGACGAGCGTCGCGTAGGGCGGCTCGTCGTACACGGCCTCGACCTCGAGTCCGAGGGTGTCCCGGTAGAAGGCAAGCGACCGCTCGAACTCGGAGACGGCAAGGATCGCGCCGGCACGGGTGACCTCGAAGCTCGCCACGTCAGTTGTGGGACATGCCCGCGTCGGCCACGAGCATCTGCCCGGTCACCCAGCCCGCCTCTTCGGAGGCGAGGAAGGCCACGGCCGGCGCGATGTCCGCGGCGACGCCGCGACGCGGGATGCACTGGAGCATCTGCACGAACTCGAAGGCCTCCTTGTGCGGGCTCGCCATGACGCCCTCGGTCTCGGTCAGACCCGGTGCCACCGAGTTGACGGTGATGCCGTGCTGGCCGATCTCGCGGGCGAGCGCTCGCGTGAAGGCGAATATGCCGCCCTTCGAGGCGACGTAGTGGGCGAGGTTGGGCGTTCCCGCGAGGATGACGTTGGAAACGATGTTCACGATCCGGCCGTAGCCCGTCTCCCGCATCGGCTTGTGGCCGTAGTGGCAGGTCAGGAAGGTGCCGTCCAGGTTGACGGCCATGATCCGCCGCCACTCGGCGAAGTCGACCTCGTCCCAGGCCTTGAAGGGGACGATTGCCGCGTTGTTGACGAGGATGTCGAGCTTTCCGTACGCGGCGACGGTGTCCGCGACCATGCGCTTGACGTCCTCTTCGCTGGAGGTGTCCACCTGCATGCCCATGCCGCCCTCGGGGGCCGCGCGCTGGGCACCGTCGCCGTTGATGTCCGCAATGACGACGGTCGCGCCCTCGTCCGCCAGCTTGTCCGCGATCGCCTTGCCGATGCCCTGTGCACCGCCGGTGACGATCGCCACCCTCTCGTCCAACTTGCCCATCGTCTCCTCCTAGATCTCGTAGAAGTCCGGTGCGTGCTTGTACGTCGCGAAGGCCTCCGCGTCGTGGGAGAAGTAGATGTCCGCGCTGTGCTCGGCAGCCACGTCCTTCACCCTCGCGATCGAGCGAACGCCTGCTCGCGGATCGATGTGGAACCCCGGCTGGATGCCCTTCTCGAGCGCCGGCTGCGTGTAGACGACGTCGAAGGCGAAGAGCATCGGCCGCGCAGCCGACGACTCGGGCTTCACGAGCAGCGAGTAGTGTCCGATCGTGTGGCCCGGGGTCTCGAAGAGCCGGAGTCCGCTCGCCAGCTCGAGGTCACCCGAGACGGGCTCGAAGCTCGCCCCCTCGTAGTCCCACGTCTTGTCGGAGTAGCCGAAGAACTCGAAGGGCTCGTGGTTCCTCGCCTGCGCCAGCTCCTGCTCGTGCACGACGTTCTTCACGCCCGCGAAGTGCTTGTTGCCGCCGACGTGGTCGAAGTGCAGGTGCGAGTTGACGAGCGTCGTCACGTCCGACACCGAGAAGCCGGCGAGCTCGAGCTGGGCCGGAATCGTCTGCTCCGGTGTCTGCTCCGGGAGCTCGAACGGCAGCACGGCGTTCGTGTGCTCGAGGTCGAAACCCGTGTCGAAGAGGTAGAGCCCGTCGTCGTGCTCGATGAGCACCGCGTACGACGGGATCCGCACCTGGGGACCCGGGACGTTCCACATCAGCTGCGTGTGCTCGATGACGATCGAGCCGTTGTCGAGCAGCCAGACCTTCATTGTCCCTCCTAGCTTTCCAGGGCTTTGCGAACGGCGACGAGCTTGGCCGCCCGCTCTCCGCGGAGCTGATCGATCTGCTCGGGCGTGTAGTCGTAGATTCCGCTGCCCGTCTTCATGCCGAGCTTGCCCTCGGCGATCCGCTCGCGGATCGTCGACGAGACCTCGCCGGACGTGGACAGGTCCTGGTTGAGGTACGAGCCGACAGCGTCGTAGATGTCGAGGCCGGCCATGTCGAGCAGCTCCATCGGGCCGATGACGGCCAGCTTGTAGCCGATGCCCCAGCGAACGTTCAGATCCATCCCTTCTGCATCGATGATGCCGCGGTCGACGAGGTCGAGGCACTCGCGGAGGATGGCGTAGAGGATGCGGTTCTCCACGAAGCCCGGCACTTCTTTCTCGACCACCGGGTGGTAGCCGAAGCGGCGAACCAGCTCGCATGCCTCGTCGACCACTCGCTGGTCGGTCTGCTCACCCGGGATCACCTCGATCATCGGGATCAGGTGCGGCGGGTTCGACCAGTGCATGCCGATGACGCGCTCCGGGTGTGCGCAGACCCCGGCGATCTTCGTAATCGGAATACCCGACGTGTTCGAGGCCAGGATCGTGTCCTCTCCCACGTGCTGCTCGAGCTGGGTGAAGATCTCGTGCTTCAGCTCGAGCTTCTCCGGCACCGCCTCCACCACCAGGTCCGCGCCATCGAGCGCGGCCGTGAGCTCGGTCTCGAAACGGATCGACCCGCCGTCCGCCGCTGGCGCCTCCAGGCGATCGAGGACGCCTGCAGCCATCTGTACGCCCGCTTTTGCGCGCTCCAGCGCCTCGGCGCTCACGTCGTAGAGCGCGGTCTCGATCCCCGCCCGCGCCAGCACGGCACCCATCCCCGGACCCATCGTTCCGGTCCCGATCACTGCTGCACGTCTCACCTCGGCCATATCCCGTCCTCCTTCAGTTCCTGGATTCGACGCCATACGCGCTCGGGCGTCAGTGGGAGCTCCGTCATGGGGACGCCTGCGTCGGCGACGGCCGTGGCAACAGCCGCCGTGACGGCGGCGAGGGAACCTTCGCCGCAACCCTTTGCCCCATAGGGCCCGGGCCCGTCCTCGTTCTCGACGATGATGCAGTGCATCTCTCGGGGAAGATCCTCGAACGTCGGCACGCGGTAGTCGAGCAACGTCTCGTTCATCAGCAGCCCGTCCTCGTAGACCATCTCCTCGTAGAGCGCGTTACCGAGCCCCTGCAGCGTTCCGCCCTCGTCCTGGCGCTCGACGAGCTGCGGATTGATTGCGCGCCCGACGTCGGCCACGGTCGCGGTCTTCACGACTCGCACCCGCCCGGTGTCCTCGTCGATCACGACCTCGGCTGCACCGATGCACACCTCCCAGAAGACGGGCCCCTCGGCGTAGGAGCCCGAGCCCTCGGGTGCCACCTCGCCGCGCCCGATCAGCTCGCCCCCGGCAAGCCCGAAGTGGCGCACGAAGAGCTCCGGGTATGAGTCGGACTCGACGTCCGCGGAGCCGGCGATCTCGACCAGCTGAGAACGAACCTGCTCGGCCGCCCGCTTGACGGCGAGCCCGGCCACCGTGGTCGAACGACTGGCCCCCGTGGAGCGATCGTAGGGCGTAAAACGCGTATCGGTGCCGCGTACCGTCACTCGCTCGGCCGGTAGCCGAAGCTCCTCGGCGGCGATCTGAGCGAAGACGGTGCGCGCACCCTGGCCGACCTCCGTGGTGCCGACGAGCACGACTGCGTTGCCGTCCGCCTCCATGCGGACGATCGCGCTGGAGACGGGGTGCGCGCCGGCGGCGAGCAGTCCCACCGACAGCCCGCGACCGGTTCCCGGCGGCTTGTCCGTGCCCCAGCCGACCGCCTCGGCTGCTCGCTCGACGTCGCCGATCAGGTCGGCATCGAGCGGCTTGCCGCCCGCCCTCAGCTCCTCTCCCGGCGTGCACAGGTTCAGGCGCCGGATGTCCAGGGGGTCGAGCCCGGCGCGGCGGGCCAGCTCGTCGACCTGCAGCTCCCCGATCCACTGCAGGTGCGTCGCGCCGAAGGCGCGGTAGGAGCCTGCGGGAGCGGTGTTCGTGTAGACGCAGGCGGCGTCCACGCGGTACGCGGCCCAGCGGTACGGGCCCGGGGCGGCATCGCCTGCGGTGGCGGTGACGCGAGGCCCGTTGTCGGCGTAGGCGCCGGTGTCGAACCAGCAGTCGACCTCGCGGCCGAGCAGCCTGCCCTCGCGGTTGAGCGCGGTGCGCATGCGGCAGCGCATGCCGTGACGTCGCGTCGTGACCATCGACTCCGCAACGCGGTTCTGGATTCGCACCGGCCGGCAGGCCTTGCGGGCGAGCGCGACTGCGATGGGCTCCATCTTCGTGTACGACTTGGAACCGAAGCCGCCGCCGAGATAGGGCACCACGACGCGGACGTTCGAGATCGGAACTTGGAAGAGCGCAGCGATCTCCGCCCGAACGAGGAAGGGGTGCTGGCACGAGGCCCAAAGCGTGATCTCGCCTTCCTCGACCTGGGCGACGACGGTGTGCGTCTCCATCGCGTACTGGTAGACGGCGGGGAAGGTGTACTCGCCCTCGACGACGAAGTCGGCGTGCGCGAAGACAGCTTCGATCTCGCCGCGGTCGAGGCGATACCGGTAACAGACGTTGCCCTCGGCGGGGGCCAGCTCGCCGAGTCCGTGGAAGAGCCCGGGGCGCAGAGGGCCCTCATTGACGATCGGCGCGTCCGGCGCAAGCGCCTGCTCGATCGTCCCGACGACGTCGAGCTCCTCGTAGTCGACGACGATGCGCTCGAGGGCCGCTGCGGCCGTGGCCTCGTCTTCTGCGGCAACCGCGGCGACGGGCTCGCCCGCGAACCGGACTCGGTCGATCGCCACCACCGGCCGGTCGCGGATGGCGTGACCCCAGTAGGGATCGAGGTCGGCGAGGTCGGCTGCCGTCAGGACGGTGACGACGCCCGCCATCCTCTCGGCGTCGCTCGTGTCGATAGACGTGATCCGCGCGTGGGGGTGGGGAGAGCGCAGGACCTTCCCGTGCAGCATGCGCGGCACGACGATGTCACCGGCGAATTGCGCCTTGCCCCGCAACTTCTCGGCGGCGTCGCGGCGAGGAGCCGATTGCCCGACCGCGCCTGCGCCGACCCGCACTTCCTCGATCCCGCTCATGTCGTCACCTCGGCCAGATCGCAGACCGCCTCGAGGATCCCGCGGTAGCCCGTGCAGCGGCACAGGTTGCCGGCGAGACCGCGCTTGACCTCCTCGACGCTCGTCAGCTCGCCCGTCTCCAGGAGGGCGGCCACCGTGAGCAGCATGCCGGGCGTGCAGAAGCCACACTGCAGGGCCGCGTGGCGCGTGAAGGCGTTCTCCAGCCGCTCGAACTCGGGTCGCTCCGCCAGTCCTTCGACCGTCAGCACCTCACGCCCCGCGGCGTCGGCGGCGAGGAAGCAGCAGGACGAGACCGGCCGTCCGTCCACCAGCACCGTGCACACCCCGCACGCCTGCACGTCGCAGGAGCGCTTCGCGCCTGTCAGCCCCAGTCGATCGCGAAGGAAGTCCAGCAACAGCTCCTGCGGCTCTATCTCCGACACCGCGGGGCTGCCGTTGACCTGGAGCTGGAGCCTCATGCCGGCGGCATGCCCTCGTCGGCTCCCGCCCGCCGCGCCCGGCGGACCCAGGCCGCCCAGTACTCGTCGAGGAAGCGCTCCTGGTACTTGTCGGCGAACATCCGCTCGGCGAGCTCCTTCGAGATGGGGCGCAGCTCACCCAGCGTCGAGGCGATCGCCTGCAGGCGGATCGCGCGCTCGAGGGTGATCGCGCCCAGGACTGCCCAGCGCACGTCCTTGTCGGCGACGACGACGCCGTGGTTCGCGAGGATGACGGCTCGGCGTGTGCCGAGCGCCTCCGCCACGGCGCGTCCCTGCTCCCGCTCCGTGATCAGCTCGGCGGTCTCGTCGAAGACGGAGATGCCGTCGGCGAAGAGGACGGCATCATGTGTGAGCAGCTCGAGGCGCGCGCTCGTCGCTCCGAATGCGGTTGCGTAGGGGGGATGGCCGTGGACGACCGCTCCCACGTCCGGCCGCTGCGCGTAGACCTCGGTGTGCAAGACCGTCTCCAGGTGCAGGTCCGCCGTCGGGTCGTCGAGGTCGACGATGTCGTCCGGCTCGACCTCGTCGAGCGCCACGCCCTTGCGCTTGATGTAGACGGTCTCGCTGCCGGCGGGCCTCGCGCTCACATGGCCCAACGTCAGGTCTGCATACCCCTCCAAGGCGAGGATGCGGCAAGCCCAGGCCACTTGCTCCCGCACCGAGTGCGCCCCGGGCGCATTCGTCACCGGCGCTGCGTTGGCGGATAGTCGGGGTGGGGGAAGCCGAAGACCATGACCACGTCCTCCTCGCCCGTGTTCGCGACGGCGTGCCACAGGCCCGCGGGGATGTGCATGGCATCCCCCTCGCGGAACGCGACCGCACCGTCGTCGAGCCTGAGCTCTCCGGTGCCAGCGACCACATAGGCGACCTCCTCGGCCTCGTGGCAGACCGGCGTCAGCTCAGTGCCGGGTGTGAAGACGGAGTAGCCGAGCGAGCTCTGCTTGCCCTTGGCGACCATCCGCGACCAGCTCCCGAGGGGCAGCTCGATCGGCTCGACGTCGACGAGGTTGACGATGCTTACGGAAGCACCCATTCGCCGTCCCTGAGGATGTACGTGTCGTCGTCCTCGATCCACATGGTTGCGTTCAGGAAGACGCCGTCCAGGTGGAGCGAGCAGACATTCTGGCCGCCCGGGTAGGCGTTGTGATTGTCGCCGAGCGCAATGTGGACGGTGCCGATGCGGCCCTTCTCCGACGGCGAGCCGAAGGGTGCCTTCTCGCTCGTGCCGAAGGCGAACTCGCCGGCGACCTCCACGTTCTCGACGCCTTCGATGGCGCGGCGCAGGCGCTCGGCCTCCTCGCCACCTTCGATCTTGACGCAGCGTCCACCCTCGAACGTCCAGTGGATCGGCTCCTTCACCTGTCCGGGCAGGCCGATGCCGAGCATGACCCCATCGACGACGGCCGTGCCGTGCGTGAAGTCCTCGACCGCCGCAAAGGCGACCTCGGCCCACAGCGGTACCGGGCCCATCATCTGCCCCCGCTTCTTGATCGGCGTCACCTCGAGCGCCGGGCGTCCCTCGATGGAGACGGTGAAGTCGGTGCCGAGCGGCGTGGTGACGCGCACGCGCGTCTTCCCTTCCAGGACTGCGATCGCGTCCTTCGCCCGCTGAGTCGCCTTGTGGATGTCGTCCACCGTCAGGTCCCACGTGCCCATGCCTTCCTCGACCGAGGCGATCTTCCCGTTCGCCGCACACGTCTCCTTGACGGCGTTGACATGCGCGAAGCGGTTCGCCCACTCGAGGTTCGTGATGATGATGACCTCGTCGGAGCCGACCATCGCCTGATGCAGGTTGCGTGGGGGCGCCATCGGGAAGCGGACGTCGGCACGACCCCGGCGCACCTGCGTCTCGTTGTTCATCATCACGGGCCACCCGCCACGGTCGACGACGAGCTCCGCAATCGCAGCGGCCTGGGACGCGTGGTCGTCGTCGCAGATGATCGTGACCACATCGTCCGTCTCGACGGACATGCAGACGTCGACGATGAGCGCCGCGTCCTTCAGCAAACTCTCGGATTCGACAACGGTTGACATCTCACTCACTCCTCCCGCTCTGCAGCGAACAGTGGCAGCACCTCGCTCGCGAACCGCTCCACCTGACCGAACTGGTCGATGGCGCCGAACCGGCAGATGAAGTGCTTCACGCCGGCGGCCGCAAAGGTCCGGATCCAGTCGGCGATCTGCTCGGGGGTGCCGACCGGACCCCAGTTCGACAAGTCCATCGCCTGTGATAGCTCGGGGTAGTACTGGGAGATGTAGTTGCCGAAGACAGTTCGAGCCTCTTCCTCCGAGTCGCCGATGTTCATTGTCACCTGGTACGAGACGACGAGTCGAGAGAAGTCCGTCTCTGCCGCGTCGGCGGCCTGCTCGATCCAGCCGAGCTGCTCGGTCAGCTCCTCGGGATGCTGAGCCCTGCAGCACGTCAGCCAGCCGTCGCCATACAACACGATGCGGCGGCAGGCTGCGTCGAGTCGGCGCTTCATGACGTCGGGCGGCGCATCGCCCTTCAGGCGCGGATTGGAGACGACCCAGATCGGAGGCGGCTCCTGGAGCGGCATGAGCGGCCCCATCTCCGTGCCCGAGTAGAAGCTGATGTTGTCGTAGTCGAAGTGGCGCCCGTGGAACGTGACCGAGCCGTTCGTCCACAGCTCGCGCAACACGGCCAGGCCCTCCTCGAAGACGCTTGCGCGCCGCGCGTAGTCAAGACCGAGCGCCTCGAACTCGCGGCGCACGCCCTCCTCGGGATTGCCCGCGCCGGTGCCGAGGATGGTGCGGCCGCCTGAGAGCTGGTCGAGCGTTGCCCACTCGAGCGCGAGATAGAGCGGGTTGCGGGTCGACGAGACCAAACAGGCCGTTCCCAGCTTCACCCGTGAGGTGCGCTGCGAGATCGCCGCCAGCAGGGCGATCGGCTCATACCGCGGCTTCGAGAAGAGGCTGTCTCCGACCCAGACCGAGTCGAACCCTGACGACTCGACGACCTCGGACAGGTCGAGCAGCATCTTGAGGTCGTAGTCGGGCGCGATGAGCGGCTCCCGGTTGTTGAGGTTGACACCGAACTCGAGCTTGCTGCTCATCTCGACCTCACATCCGGCGACGCGAGCTCCTGATCCTCGTCGAGCAGCCTGATCTGCGGCACCCGGATGTGCTCGGAGGTGAGGTGCACTGCCCGCTCGACGTCGCCCTTCGCAGCGGCCCACAGGATGGCCCTGTGCTCGACGATCGACCGCCGGAGATCGCCACGCAGCTCGAGAGAGCGCAGGCGGTGCCGGTCGATCTGCCCGCGCAGCTGGCGGTAGAGCTCGGCGAGCACGCGGTTGTCGGCCGCTCGGAAGAAGCGTTGGTGGAACTCCGTGTTCGCCTCGAAGAAGCGTGGCACGTCACCGGCCTCGGCGTGCAGGGCCATCTCCTCTATGAGGCTCTCCATCGCGGCGAGGTCCTCGGCGGTCAGCTTCGGAACCGCTAATCGCACCGCCATCATCTCGAGCGCCTCACGCACCTGGTAGGCCTCGATGAACTCCTCGTTCGAGAGTGCGCGGACGACGGCGCCCCGGCGCGGCCGGATGGTGACGAGGCCCTCGATGGCCAGCCTGCCGAGTGCCTCCCGGATCGGCCCGCGACTGACGCCGAGCAATTCCGCCAGGGTGACCTCGTTGAGCTCGGTACCGGGGGTCAGAGAACCGGAGATGATCTCGTCGCGGAGGTGCTCGTGCGCCCGCTGCCAGAGCGTCCGTTGGTCGAGGGCGGCTGGCCTTGCCGACGACTCCGACTCGACATTCGCGGTGTTGGGCATTTGCATCGAGCCTCGGTGAGGGTTATAAACGCTCCGTTGAGTGTCAACGGTCTACAGCCGACCCTAACACTCGCCGAGCGATCCGGGCAACCCGTGAAGGGAACGGCATGATCTTCGACGCTCATACGCACGTCGGCGACTTCGGCCCGATGTTCAACGTCTCGCTCGACCGCGACGGGCTCGCAGCGCTGATCGAGGAGCACGGCTACGAAGGCTCTTGTGTCTTTCATCCCGACAACGAGTACGTCCGTACGGTCATCGAGTCGATCCCGGAGGCATATGGGCTCGTATGGGCCAATCCCAGGATGCCGGGGTATCTGGAGGAGGCCGAGCGCTTTCTCGAGCACCCGAAGTTCCTGGGCCTGAAGCTCCATCCGCTGATCGACGGGTACCACCCGAACGACCCAGCCGTACATCCGCTGATGGAGCTGCTCCTCGAACGAGGCGGCCTCCCGGTTCTCATTCACTCCGGCCACCCGATCTTCACGCTGCCGTGGTCGATCGAGGAGCTCGCGGTCGCTTTCCCGGGCGTGAAGGTGATCATCGGGCACATGGGCCACGGGAACATCGTCTACATCAACGCCTCGATCGACATCGCGGCGCGGAACCCGAACGTCTACCTGGAGACGTCGGGAATGCCCATGCACACGAAGATCAAAGAGGCGGTCGAGCGGGTTGGCGTGGAGCGCGTGCTGTACGGCTCGGACGCCCCCTTCCACCATCCGGCGGTCGAGATCCTGCGTGTCCAGGTGAGCGGGCTCGGGCCCGAGGACCTGGAGCGCGTCCTCTGCGCGAACAGCCGCATGCTCTTCCTCGGCCAGGCGGGCGTCCACGACGAGGGGGTGACGAGCGCAGGAGCGGTGGGATAATCGCGAAACGGAAGGTCACGACGAGAAAGAGGAGGAAAGATGGGTAGACGTGTGAGAGTGAGTGGCGTCGCGGGCTTCCTGCTCGTGGCAGTCGCTGCGCTCGTGGTCGTAGCGGGTGGTGGCGCGGCAAGCGCCCAGAAGGTCACGAGCGTCGGGTTCGCGGCGCCGGAGAAACCGACCGACTACGGCTGGAACCAACAGGGGTTCGCAGGCGCCAAGAAGGCGGCCAAGGCCACCGGTGCCAAGGTGCTGGATGCGACGGGCAGCGGCTACGACAACGTGGAGCCGAATCTCCGTCGTCTCGCCCAGCAGGGCGCCGACCTGATCATCGCGCACGCGTCCGGGTACAACTCGGCAGCGCCCGCGATCGCGACGGAGTTCAACGTGCCGGTCGTCGTCTGGGACGCCAAGGCGGGCACTGTCAAGAAGGGCCTCGTCTCCAACGTGCTCACGAAGGCGCAGGAGGGTGCCTACCTGGCCGGCGTGCTCGCGGCGCAGATGTCGAAGACGGGCACGCTCGGCATCGTCGTCTCGGCGTCTGACGAGAACTGGTTCAAGCAGGCCGGTGGCTACGTCCAGGGCGCGCGCTCGATCAACAAGAACGTGAGGTTCAAGTACGGACGCATCGGCCAGGCCTCGTACGCCGACGCCGCGGGCGGCAAGCGGATCACGCAGACCGTGATCGCCGCCGGCGCGGACGTCGTGTTCGGCATGGGCGACGGCTCGTCGTTCGGGATGATGCAGGCCGTCGAGACGGCGAAGGCACCGGCCGGAGCGACGAAGGTCTGGTTCATCGACGTCATCGGCGACAAGCGGAAGATCGACAAGAAGGGCGTCCTCCTCTCGTCCGAGCTCTGGGACTTCGCGCCGATCTACACGCGGGCGATCAAGGCCGTGAACACGGGCAAGTTCGGGACGACGTACATCCTCGACGCCAAGAACGGCCTCTCGCTGCTGAAGACGAACAAGGCGCCGGCTTCGGTATGGGCCAAGGTCACCGCCGCGCAGAAGAGGATCGCCAACCGGTCGATCAAGGTCGTCTCGACCGCGACCGAGGCGAAGGTCAAGAAGTACTGCAAGTGCTGAGCAACGCGTAGCGCACGTAGGCGGGGCGGCTCGAGAGGGCCGCCCCGCCCGCGCCATCACGGCAAATGACCACCGGGACCACGACACCCGCCACCGACGGCTCGGAGCATCCGGCCGTCGAGCTCGTAGGGATCGTCAAGGAGTTCCCCGGCGTGCTCGCCAACGACCGCATCTCGCTCACGGTGCGCCGCGGGGAGGTGCACTGCTTGCTGGGCGAGAACGGCGCCGGGAAATCGACCCTGATGAACATCCTCTCGGGGATGGTGCGTCCGGACGCGGGCCAGGTGAAGCTGGACGGGCGCGTCGTCGAGATCGACTCTCCGAAGCACGCCATCGGGCTGGGGATCGGCATGGTCTACCAGCACACCTCGCTCGTGCCCCAGCTCACCGTGCTCGAGAACCTCATGCTCGGCGAGGCCGAAGGCATCCGGCTCAATGCCGCCCACGCGGGAGAGCGTCTCCGTGAGCTCGGCAGCTCGTTGGGCCTGGACGTCGACCCGAAGGCGACGACAGGCATGCTCGCGCTGGGGCAGCAGCAGCAGCTCGAGATCATCAAGGCGCTCTGGCGGGGCTCGAAGGTGCTCATCCTGGACGAGCCGACCTCGATGCTCACGCCAAAGGGCGTCGCCGAGCTGGAGCAGATCGTCGCTCGCCTCAAGGGGCAAGGGCTCGCTGTCGTCTTCATCACACACAAGCTGCACGAGGCGATCTCGATGGGCGATCGGGTGGCCATTCTCAGCCAGGGACGCCTGGTCGGGGCGATCGAGCCCGCCGAGCTCCGGTCGGCGACGCACGACGAGCTGCAAGAGCGGATCATCGCGCTCATGTTCGGAGGCCAGGCGGCGCAGGCCACCGGCGTCGCGGAGCTGACCGACGGCGTCGAGCCGCACCTCCCGCGGCGTGCGCTCGCCGCCGAGCCGGCGCTCGAGCTGGACAGCGTCACCGTCGAGCCGGGCCCCGGCGAGATCGGCGCCCACGACGTCTCGCTCCAGGTGCTGAAGAGCGAGATCATGGGCATCGCGGGCGTTGACGGGAACGGTCAGCGCGAGCTGGCCGAGGCGATTGCCGGGCAGCGGGGGATCGCCGACGGCGACGTCCGCCTCTTCGGCCATTCGATCGCGAGGCTCAAGGTCGCACAGCGCGAGAAGCTCGGGCTCCGCTACGTGACCGACGACCGTATCCACGAAGGGACGGTCGGCTCGCTTTCGGTGGCGATGAACATCGTGCTGAAGCAGATCGGCAGGTCGCCGTTCTGGGGACGCGGCCGCATCCGCTACGAGGCGATACTGAGCAAGGCGCGTGAGCTGATCGGGCGCTTCGACATCCGGACGCCCGGGCCCGAGACGCGCGTCGCCGCGCTCTCGGGCGGGAACATCCAGAAGGTCGTGCTCGCCCGCGAGCTGTCCTTCGATCCGAAGGTGGTCGTCTACAGCAAGCCGACCTACGGCTTGGACGTGAGGACGACGAGGAGCGTGCGGCGGACGATTCGCGAGCAGGCCCGCGAAGGGGTCACGTCGATCGTGATCTCGACCGACCTCGAAGAGCTACTCGACCTCTGCGACCGGGTCGCGGTGCTCTCACGCGGCCGCATCACCGGCGTCGTCGAGAACGGGCCGAGCGCACAGCAGCGGGTCGGTGAGCTGATGGTGGGAGGGAAGTCAACGTGACCGAGACCACCGCCGCCGCTGGGCTCCGTGAGCCGCCGCGCCCGGGCGAGATGACGGGTGGACAGGCCCAGCTCGGGCGCGTGGGCGACTTCTTCCTGCGCTCGATCCTGCCGCTGGTTCTCGCGCTCGGTACCGGCGCCATCATCCTCGCTGCGATCGGCGTCGACCCGATCCAGTACTACAAGGACGTCTACTCGGGCGGTGTCCAGTTCGCGGCATGGCAGGACTCGCTCATGCGCGTCGCACCGCTCCTGCTCATCGCCGTCGGCCTGATCGTCGTCTTCCGGGCCGGGATCTGGAACCTGGGCATCGACGGCCAGTTCTTGCTCGCCGCCGCCGTGATCTCCGGTATCGGCTCGAGGTTCGAGGAGCACCTGCCCAACGCGATCAACCTCCTCCTGCTGTTCCTCATCGCCGGTGTGGTGGGGGCCGCCTGGACGATCGTGCCCGCGCTGCTCAAGGCCCGTTACGAGCTCAACGAGATCATCACGACGCTGATGATGACCTTCATCGGCATCAACCTGGCGCAGATCCTCGTCAAGGGGCCGTTCCAGGACCCGACGACCACGACGCCGCAGACGCGGGCCTTCGACTTCACGGCGCTGCTCCCGTCGATCCCGGGCACGGAGTCGGCGTCACGCCGCTGGCCTGGTGTCCACGTCGGCGTTCTCGTCGCGGCGGCGGCCGCTTTCGTCGTCTGGTTCCTGATGAGCCGCACCTCGCTCGGGCTGCGCCTCCAGGTGCTCGGCGCCTCGATGCGCTCGGCCCGCCACATGGGGCTCGACGTGCCCCGGCTGATCATCGTCGCCTTCCTGCTCTCGGGCTTCTTCGTCGGTCTCGCGGCCGCGACCGAGATTCTCGGCGTGAAGGGCTACCAGCGTGCCGACTGGAACCCGGCTTTCGGGCTCTGGGTGGTACCGCTCGTCTTCCTTGCGCGCCTGCACGCGATCGGCGTCATCCCCTATGTCGTGCTGCTCTCGCTCGCCTCCATCGGCGGCGACTACGCAGCCCAGAACGCCGGCCTGACACCGCAGTTCACGTTGTTGCTCGTGGGCCTGACGCTCCTGTTCATGGCCCTGACCGAGTGGATCGCCCGCCGCGCCGCGGGCGGCAGCTACCTCCCGGGAGCGTCCTACCGGCGGCACCGAGCAGAAGGAGCCGGGTGACGACCGTTCTCGCAGCGACCGGAGTCTTCTCCGAGCAGGCCCTTACGGCGCTCGTCGCGGGGGCGATTCTCGCCGGTGTACCACTCATGTTCGCGGCACTCGGGGAGCTCGTCTCCCAGCGGGCCGGCGTGCTCAACATCGGCCTCGAGGGGATGATGCTCATGGGCGCCTACGTGGGCTTCGTGGCCGCGTACCACGGCGGCAGCGAATGGCTCGGCTTCGGGGCGGGTCTGCTCGCGGGCGCTGGTGTCTCGTTGCTGATGGTGCTCTTCTGCGTCCGCTGGGGCCTGGACCAGATCGTGACCGGCATCGCCATCACGCTTACGTGCGAGGGCGCGACTGCGCTCATCTTCGAGGCCGAGTTCGCGGAGAGCCGACCGACCCTCGGCGCCACGGACAAGGTTGCGATCCCCGGGCTCGCTGATCTGCCCGTGGTGGGCGGCAAGGGAGAGTCGAACGGGAGCATCTTCACGCAGCCGCTCGTCGTCTACCTCGGCCTCGCGCTCGCGGTGCTGGTCGCGTGGATTCTGCGTCGCACGCACATGGGTCTCAACGTCCGGGCGGCTGGTGACGCCCCGGGCTCGCTCGACGCGGCGGGTGTGAGCGTGTTTGCGACGCGCTCGTGGGCTGTGCTGTTCGCGGGCGCGCTGGCGGGACTCGGTGGCGCGTTCCTCGCGATCGTTGGCGCAGGTCTCTTCCAAGACACGATCGTCGGCGGGCGTGGGTTCATCGCTATCGTGCTCGCCATGCTGGCGAGGAGTCGGCCGCTATGGGCGGTCGTCGGCGCCATGCTCTTCGGCGCCTCGCTCTCGATCGCCGACTGGGCCCAGGTGGCGCAGATCAACATCTCGACTGACTTCGTGTTCATGCTCCCGTTCTTGCTCGTCCTCTTCGTTCTCGTCGTCTTTGGGCGGCGGGCTTACCTGCCCGCCGCTCTCGCGCTTCCGTACGAGCGCGGCACCCGCTAGCAGAAGGAGACAGCGTTATGCGCGATCCCGACTTCACACTGAGCGCCGGGCCGACGATGGCCTGGCCCCGAGTTCTCGCCGCGCAGGGAAAACAGATCACGTACCACTACGACCCGGCTTTCATGGAGGCGTTCCGCCGTACCGAGCGGAAGCTCGCCGAGATCTTCCTCACGAAGAGTGACATCCTGCTCATGCAAGGGGAGGCCGTGCTCGGGCTCGAGGCGGCAGCGCGCGGCCTCGTCCGACCTGGCACCCCCGTGCTGAACCTCGTCTCCGGCGTCTTCGGCAAGGGCATGGGCTACTGGCTGAAGGACTTCGGCGCCGAGCTGCACGAGCTCGAGGTTCCCTACAACGACTCCGTCGATCCCGCCGACGTCGAGCGCTACCTCGACGAGCACCCGGAGATCGACCTGCTGACGGTCGTCCACTCGGAGACGCCGTCGGGGACGCAGCACGACCTCGCAGCCATCGGCCCCATCGCGCGCGCTCATGGCGCTATGACGCTCGTCGACTGCGTCTCGTCGCTGGGCGGGATCGAGCTCCGCACCGACGCCTGGGAGATCGACATCGCCGTGGCCGCGGCGCAGAAGTGCCTCGGCGGCCCGCCGGGCATCACGCTGATGACCGTCAACGACGCGGCCTGGGAGCGAATCCGGGCCAACCCCGCTGCGCCCCGGGCCTCGTTTCTCTCCATGCTCGACTGGAAGGACAAGTGGATCGACGGCGACGTGTTCCCGTTCACCCCGTCCGTCGTCGACATGCACGGGATCGAGGCGTGCTGCGACGAGCTGCTCGAAGAGGGGCTCGACAGCTCCATCGCCCGTCACGACCTCGCCGCGCGCTCGTGCCGCGCCGGCGTCAAGGCGATGGGGCTAGAGCTCTGGCCGCGCAGCGAGGAGGTCACCGCGGCCTGCGTGACGGCGATCGCCGTCCCCGAGGGGCTGACCGACATCCAGGTGCGGGCACACTGCCGCGAGCGCTACGGCGTCATGATCTCTAGCGGTCAGGGGGCGGGCAACCTCGTCCGCATCGGCCACATGGGGCCGACCGCGCGGTCGTTGTTCCCCGTGATCGGTCTCGGCGCGCTCGGACGCACGATCGCCGACCTCGGCGTGCCGGTGAGGCTCGGCGACGGCATGGAGGCGGCGCTCGAGGTCCTCTCCGAGACCGCGGCGGTGGGCGTGGCGTGACACTGCCGCCCTTCGACCTGCACCGGCCGCAGTCGCTGGAGGAGGCAACCGAGCTCGCGGACCGCTACGGCGAGGACGCGGCCTTCTACTGCGGAGGCACAGAGCTCCTGCTGCTTCTCAAGCTCGGCTTCGCCTCCTTCGGCCATCTCATCGACCTCAAGGGCGTCGATGAGCTCGCGGGGGTGCGGGCGGAGGACGGGTGTCTCGTCGTGGGGGCGGCGGTCACGCACCGGGAGCTCGAGCGGTCGCAGCTCGTTCGCGAGCGGCTGCCGGCGCTGGCGGCGATGGAGCGGCGCGTCGCGAACCTCCGGGTGCGCGAGGTGGGCACGCTCGGCGGCAATCTCTGCTTCTCGGATCCGCACTCCGACCCGGCCACGTTCCTCTTTGCGCTGGACGCGGAGGTCGAGTGCCGCCGCGGAGGAGAGGCCGCGCGGCGCATCCCGATCACGGACTTCGTCGCGGGTCCGTACCAGACGGCGCTTCGCGAGGGCGAGGTGCTGACCTCCGTGCGGATCCCCATGCTTCCGCCGGGCGCGGCGGTGGCGCACGCCAAGTTCGCCTTCCACGAGCGGCCGACGGCCACGGTCGCGTGTCTCGTACGGGTGGTGGAAGGAGAGGTCGCGGAAGCGCGTGTGGCGGTTGGATCGGTCGGCGCCCGGCCGGTGCGTGTCCCAGCCGCGGAGGAGATGCTCACCGGAGCTCCCGCGGAGGAGATCAGCATCGGACTGCTCGCGGAAGCGGGCGAGCGAGCCGCCGAGGCAGCGGCTCCCGTGGACGATGCGACCGGCTCCGCCGAGTACAAGGCGCAGCTCGTGCGCGTGCTCGTCGAGCGGACCTTCCGAAAGGCGGTCGCATGATCGATCGTCAAGACGTGCTGGCGTCGATCGCTCGGCAGACGAACGCCATCCAGGCGACTATTCGCTTCGTCCACGAGCACCCGGAGCTCGGCCACGAGGAGCACGAGTGCTCCCGCTATCTCTGCGACACCCTGGCGGCGGCCGGCCTGGAGGTGGAGCCGGGCGTGGGAGGAATGGAGACCGCGTTTCGCGCTACCCTGCGCGGGAAGCGCTCCGGGGCGACGGTCGGTCTCGTCTGCCTCTACGATGCCGTCACCGCTGTGCGGCCGGACGGACGCGTCGAGCCCGTCCACTCCTGTGGACACGGCCCGATCGCCGG
>JBBDMN010000147.1:0-4074 GCA_040878305.1 Gaiellaceae bacterium | reverse complement strand
GAGCTTCGGCTCAGCAACCTCGACAAGCCGTTCTGGCCGGACGAAGGGATCACCAAAGGCGATCTGATCGCGTACTACCGCGACGTCGCGGACGTGCTCGTCCCGCATCTGCGCGGGCGGCCCTTCACGATGAGGCGCTTTCCCGACGGCTGGCAAGGCAAGCACTTCTTCCAGAAGCAGGCGCCGTCGCACATGCCGGGCTGGATCAAGCGCGCTCCGTTTCCGGCCTCGACCCGCGAGGGTGAGAAGAAGGTCATCGACTACGCGCTCGTCGACGATGAGCTCGCGCTCCTCTGGATGGTGAACATGGGCTGCATCGACATGCACGTCTGGTCGTCCCGCGCGGACAAGCCCGAGCGCCCGGACTGGGTCATGTTCGACCTCGACCCCTCCGAGGGCGCGAGCTTCGACGACGTCGTGACAGTTGCCGGACTCGTCAAGGAGACGCTCGACCTGCTCGACCTCGAAGGCTTCCCCAAGACGTCGGGCTCGCGCGGGATCCACATCCTTGTGCCGGTCGCTCGCCGGCACACATTTGCTGAGGCGAGGGAGTTCGCGGCGATCGTCGCCGGCGCACTCGCGCGCGCTCATCCCGGGCTGGTGACGACCGAATGGGCCAAGCAGAAGCGCCGCGGCGTCCTCGTCGACGCGAACCAGAACGGGCCGGGGAAGACGAACGCGTCCGTCTACTCGGTGCGCCCGCGTGCCGGAGCACCTGTCTCGGCTCCGCTTCGCTGGGAGGAGGTCGCGCCGGGGCTCGATCTAGCGTCGTTCACGATGGACGCAGTGCTCGACAGGGTCGCGCACGACGGCGACCTCTTCGCCGGGGCGTTGCAGGGGAAGCAGTCGTTGACCCAGGCTCTGAAAAAGCTGCGCTGAACGGTGGCGCGTGGGCGCCGAAGACACCGTCGCAGTGGGGTTTACGATCGTTCCATGCGAGTCCAGGTATCCGTGATCGGCAGCGGCGCGGAGTGGGAAGCAGCTGCCGAGGAGATCGGACGGTTGCTGGCCGAGCGCGGGTGCACGGTTGTGACGGGTGGGCTCGGCGATGTCATGGCGGCGGCTCATCGTGGCGCCAAGTCGGCCGGTGGAACGACGATCGCGATCCTTCCGGGCGAGCGGCGAGACGCTGCGAACGAATGGGCGGACCACGTCGTCGTCACGGGGATCGGTCACGCACGAAATCTCGCCGTTGCAGCGTCGGGCGATGCGGTGATCGCCGTCGGCGGCGGATGGGGCACACGTGCGGAGATCGCGTTCGCCAAGGTGGTCGGCCGCCCGGTGGTGGTGCTCGACGGCGGATTGGTCGGCGAAGGCGTCGAGGTGGTGGCCACGCCGGCCGAAGCCGTCGAGCAGGCGCTCGCCGCGGTCGGCTGAACGGCCCCGCGCGGGTACGCCCTCTCGCTTGTCGGCGAGGGGTGCCTAGCGGCTGTCGTCGCGCGGCAAGGCGACCAGCGGTTGCCTGGTGTCGCCCTCTCGAACGGCCGGCTTCAGTGCGTCGGCCAGCGATGCGCCTGCTGTCGGACTCGTCGGCGTGCCGAGCAGCTCCTCGAGCTGCACGGTCATTTGCCGAAGGCCCTGGACGGCTCGCTGCAGCCGCTCCTCGACCGAACGAGACTCTTCGCGGAGCGCCTGCCCGCGCTGCCGCGCGGCTTCCTCGATGTCCCTCGCCATCTCCTCTGCGGCTTCGCGTGTCGCACGCGCCTGGACCTCGGCGTCCGCAAGCTGTTTCCGTTCCTGCTGGTCGGCATCGCGACGTCGTTCCGTCGCGTAGGACTCGACCGCTGCGCGCGTGTCGCTGTCGTACGCGGTCGTCTTCGCGCGGACCTCCTCCGCCTCCCGCCTCGCTTGATCGACGAGCTCTTCGGCTTCGGAACGCGCGTCGGCACGAATCCGCTCTGCGGCCACCTCGGCCGCGCTCAACACACCGGCGACGCGCTCGCCGATCTCCGCGTAGCTGCTCAACGCGGTTCTACCGGGCGTCGCCTCGTCGGCGGCGCCGGACGTTTCATCGTTTGTGGGAACTACTTGATCGGGGATTCTTTCGGACATTGCGATGGCCCCCTCGAGTCGCTGGCGGTGAAGCAACATATCGCAGTCCGCGGCCTCCTTTGCAAGTGCGAAGGCTTCAGCGATGAGCTGCCTGGGTTCCAGACTCATAGGCGCGGGCGCTGGAGCCTGCCGTCGCCTGCGCATCGCGAGCACCGCACCTCCCGAAGCAACGAGGAGCAACGAGCCCGCGAGACCCCCGAGAACGAGCGGCCTCCAGCGGTCGGCGGCGCTGCCCTCGAGGGGTTCCGGGGGTGGCCCCGGGTCTGCAGGCTGCGGTTGGGCGGGGGACGTCGTAGGAGGCGAAGCGGGGGTCGTTACCGCCGGGTCGAGTGGGAAGCTGCGCCAGAGCTCCTCCGGGGTGGGCTTCGGGCCGGCCGCCGAGGCGGCTCCGGCCAGCAGCAGCGTGACGGCGGAGGTGAGGATGCTCGCGCGGACGATCATCCGGAGATCGTGATCGGGGCGCCGCGACGTCCTCTGGTCATGCACAGGCACCTTACGCCCTCCGGTCTCGCCTGCTCCTCCGCCGACATTGCGATCCGAAGCTCGCGACGTCCGGGCAGCGCGCGTCAGGTGACCGTGGCCAGCTGCCGCTCGAGGAAGCGGCGCTCGGCGTCGTTCGTAGTCAGCTCCAGAGCGCGGCGGTACGAGACCGCCGCCTCGTCGCGCCGGTCGAGGCGCCTGAGCAGGTCCGCGCGGGCGGCATGCAGGAGGTGGTAGCCCTCGAGGCCGTCGAGGCCGTCGACGAGCGCCAGTCCCTCCTCCATCCGGCCGGAGAGCGCTATCGCAACTGCCCGGTTCAGCTCGACGACGGGCGATGGAGTGAGCTCGGCAAGGCGCTCGTAGAGCGCGACAATCTCTTCCCACGGGCGATCCTCGGCGTGTGCGGCTGCGATTGCTCCTTGCAGCACGTACGGGCCAGGTCGCCGGAGTGCGACGGCTCGGTCGAGGACGCGCAGGCCCTCTTCGATTCGCTTGGGGTTCCAGAGCGCGCGGTCCTGATCCTCGAGCAGGACGAGCTCGCCGTCCCGTCTCAGGCGAGCCTCGCGGCGCGAGTCCTGAAGGAGCATCAGCGCAAGGAGGCCCAGCACCTCCGACTCGTCGGGCATCAGCACCGCGAGGAGCTTCCCGAGCCGAATCGCCTCGTCGCAGAGATCGCCGCGCACGTGACTCGGCCCGGCGGTGGCTGCGTAGCCCTCGTTGAACACGAGGTACAGGACAGCCAGCACCGACCGGAGCCGCTCCGGCAGCAGGTGATCGGGAGGAACGCGGAACGGGATTCCTGCAGCACGGATCTTCCGCTTCGCGCGAACGAGGCGCTGTGCCATCGCCGGCTCAGAGGTGAGGAATGCGTGCGCGATCTCGGTCGTGGTGAGGCCTCCGACTTCGCGCAGGGTGAGGGCGACGCGGCTCTCTGCGGCGAGAGCCGGATGGCAGCAGGTGAAGAGGAGCGCGAGCCGCTCGTCCGGGATCGCGCTCACGTCGTCCTCCTCAGCTGGGAACGTCTCAAGACGAGCGAGAAGCTCCGCTTTCTGTCGAAAGACGCGATCGCGCCGGATGCGATCGATCGCTCGGTTGCGCGCAGTCGTGACGATCCAGGCGCCCGGTTTGCGTGGCACGCCGTCGTCAGGCCAGCGCTCGAGAGCCGTCGCAAACGCGTCCTGCACCGCATCCTCGGCGAGCTCGAGGTCGCCGAGGACGCGGGTGAGGATGGCGACCGCATGCCCCCACTCCTCGCGGAAGACCTGCTCGACCGTCACTCGACGAGTGGTCGGATCTCCAGCGAGCCGTGCTCGGCAGTGGGGATGAGTGCCGCCAGACGGATCGCCTCGTCGAGGTCCGGCAGATCGACGACGAAGATCCCGCCGACGACCTCCTTCGTCTCGGCGAACGGGCCGTCCGTGACGATTCTCTCCCCGTCGCGGACACGTACCACTTTCGCGGTGCTCCGCCCGTCGAGCTCGTAGCCCGTCAGGTTCGGATCGGCTCTCTGCAGCTCGTCGAAGAGCGCCATCCAACGTGGCA
>JBBDMN010000146.1:0-4100 GCA_040878305.1 Gaiellaceae bacterium | reverse complement strand
GTCGCCGTGCTCGCCTTCGCAGCCATCGGAACGGCTGCGCTGGCGAAGACAGAGGAGGCGGCGGCACCTGCGCAGCTCGCGGCGTGCACGAACGTCTCCCTCGGGTTCCTCGGACCGTTGACTGGGCCTGCCGGGTTCCTCGGCCAGGAGCAGATCTCGTGGCTCCGGTTCGGCGTACAGAAGTACAACAAGGCGAACAAGACCAGGTTCAAGGTCACCGCGGGCGATACGCAGCTCAAGGCGCCGGTCGCGCGGACGGTCGCGCGGAAGTTCGTGTCCGACAGGAAGATTCTGGCCGTCATCGGCGGGTCAGAGAGCCAGGCCGTGCGGGTGAGCGGAAACCTGTTCGAGAAGGCGGCCCTCGCATCGATCTCAGGATCCGCAACAGCGGTCGACCTGACCAAGGGCCGTCCCTACACGACGTTCTTCCGGGTCGTGCCAAACGATGCCATCCAGGCTCCACAGATCGTGACGTACGTCGCTGGAAATCTCGGGGCGAAGAACGTCGTCGTCATCGACTCGCAGGACGACTACTCGCTTCCGCTCGCGAGCGCCGTCTCGCGCGGCCTCAGGGCGCGAAACGTCACCGTCGGTCGCGAGTCCGTTTCGGCAGACGACACGGACTTCTCGTCGATCGTGGCAAACGTCGGGAACGAGGTGAACGTCGTCGTCTTCGCCACGCAGGTGGCGAGCGCTGCGAACACGCTCTCGAATCAGCTTCGCGAGCAGGGCAAGAAGGCGATCGTGTTCGGGACGGACGGCGCGTACTCACCGTCTCAGTTCAAGCCGAGGAACGGGTACGTCTCGGTGTTCGCACCTGACCTGCATTTCGACCCCAAGGCGCGAGCGCTCATCCGCGAGTACAACCGCTACTCGAAGAACAAGTCGTTCGGCTCCTTCGGCCCGGCGACGTACATGGCCGGTCTGGTCGCGACGAGCGCGATCACCAAGGCTTGTGCGGACGGCAGCACGACTCGAGCCGAGGTGACGCAGGAGGTTCGGAAGACGAACATCCCGTCGCTCTTCGGCGGGACGGTCCGCTTCTCCAAGAAGGGGGATCCCCTGCCGACCAGGTTCGTCATCTACAGGATCACGAACGGGAAGTACAACCCGGTCGGTTGATCGAGATCGCTTTGGTGGCCGAGCGGCCCACCCTTTCCCGGGTGGGCCGCTCGTCTATCTCGGACAGTCTGTGAGATAACCCGCGCGTGGACTGGGACAAGCTCGTCCAGCTTCTCGTCAACGGCGTGACGTTGGGAAGCGTCTACGCGCTCGTCGCGCTCGGGTTCTCGATGATCTACGGGATCCTGAAGCTGCTCAACCTCGCCCACGGGGATGTTCTGATGGTGGGCGCCTTCATCGGGTGGGGGGTCATCGGCTGGCTCGGAGGAGCGCAGGACCCGAACGTCGCGGTCTGGATCCTGATCGTGCTCATGGTCCTCGCCGCGATAGGAGGGTGCGGCGTCCTCGGCGTCGTCATCGAGCGCTTCGCTTACCGCCCGCTGCGCGGGGCGCCGCGGATCGCACCGCTGATCAGCGCACTCGGGGTGTCGTTCTTCCTCCAGAACTCAGTTCTTCTCCTCTTCGGAGCGGACTTTCGAAGCTACGACACGTTCGACCTCGTCGATGTCGAGGTCGGGATCTCTTGGGGGCCGCTGAACGTCTGGGTGATCCGGCTCGTCGTCATCGGAGCCGCGTTCACGATGATGGCGGGGCTCTGGCTGCTCGTCACCCGGACGAAGCTCGGGAAGGCGATGCGGGCGACCGCCTTCGACCGGGAGGCCGCGGCGATGATGGGGATCGACGTCGACCGCGTGATCGTGAAGACGTTCTTCATCGGCTCCGCGCTCGCGGGGGCGGCCGGAGTGCTCGTCGGGCTCGTCTTCGGCCAGATCAACCACTTCATGGGCTTCAACTACGGGCTCAAGGGGTTCACCGCGGCCGTCGTCGGGGGAATCGGCTCGATTCCGGGCGCCATGTTCGGCGGCCTCTTCATCGGTCTCGCCGACGCGCTCTCGGTCGGCTACATCGAGGACTTCACAAGGGGACGACTCGGCAGCGCATTCAGCGACCTCGTCGTCTTCCTCATCCTCATCGTGTTCATGCTGGTGCGGCCGCAGGGCATCTTCGGGAAGCCGGCCGTGAAGAAGGTATGAGCGCCAAACCGCCTTCCCAGCCGCCCGAGCAGCCCCGGATCGGCGTCGACTCGTGGGTCGCGAGCGCGGACGAGCGTCGCTCGCGCTCGCCGGGGGGTCGCGCGCGGGATGCGTACGACCGCGCGCCTCCCGTCCTCAAGCTGCTCGCCCTCGCGCTCCCGTTCGCGGTCTTTCCGCTCTTCATCGACTCGGAGTACCTGATGCAGGTCGGGATCGACACGCTGATCTTCGTGCTGCTCGCGCTCGGGCTGAACGTCGCCGTGGGTTGGGTCGGGCTCCTCGATCTCGGCTACGTCGCGTTCTTCGGGATCGGCGCGTACCTCTATGCGGCGGTGGCCTCGGAGTATGCGGGCCGCGACTGGGATGCCTCGTTCGCGATTCCGCTCATCGCGGTCGCCGTGGCCGTGACCGGCTTCCTGGTCGGTTTGCCTTCGCGTCGGCTCACCGGCGACTACCTCGCGATCGTGACGCTCTTCTTCCTCCAGCTCTGGCTCGTCGTCCTCATCAACGCCACGTTCACGCGGGGACCGAACGGGATCTCGGACATCTACCCGCTCAGCTTCTTCGGGCGGCAAGTCATCTCGCTCGATGCCTACTACTACGTCACGCTCGTCGCGTTCGTCCTGATCGTCTCCTTCCTGTACCTCGTGAACCAGTCGCGGACGGGCCGCGCGTGGAGGGCGCTCCGCGAAGACGAGCTGGCGGCCGAGCTGATGACGATGCCGGTGAACCGCCTGAAGCTGATGGGGTTCGCGGTGGGCGCGGGCGTGGCGGGCATCGCCGGCGCGATCTTCGCTCCGGTACAGGGAGCCGTCTTTCCGGCGGGCTTCGATCTCGTCTTGCTGATCACCGTCTACGCGATGGTCGTCCTCGGGGGGGCCGGCAGTTTGGTCGGGGTGACCGTGGGCGCGGTGCTCATCAACGGCTCCCTGGAAGCGCTGCGCGACGCCGACAACGCGAGCTGGATCTTCTACGGGGTCGTCGCGATCGCGCTTCTCGCCATGCTGCGGCCCTGGTGGCAGCCGGTGGCGGTGCTCGGCGCGACCGTCGCCTTCGGCTTTGTGGTCCACGAGCTCGCCGAGCAGGTGCGGCCCTCGCTCGTCGGCGGCGCGTCGTTCGGAGAGGCTCGGATCGACGGGCTGGTCGACTCGTGGGTGCTCCTTCCGCAGGGCATCGTTACCGGGGACGGGCTCCCGTCGGGCGCGATGGGCAGGCTCGCCTATATCGGGCTTGTCGCGGCGGTTCTCGTGCTCACGCTCGTCCGCAGTCGTCTCTGGCTCCTGGTCGGGCTCGTCCCGGTCCTCTACCTCGCCGCCTGCGTTTGGGCGAACCTGCTCGTCGCGCAGGCCGCAGTCGCCCGCTTCGTGCTGATCGGCGCGATGCTCGTCGCGCTCATGGCCTTCCGGCCCCAGGGTCTCTTCGGGAAGCAGCGAGTGGAGATCGTGTGAGGGCTGACGAGAGACGCCCGCTGCTCGATGTCCAAGGCGTCTCGCTGTCGTTCGGCGGCCTGACCTGTATCGACCGATTGGACCTCGTCGTCGGCGAGGGCGAGATCGTCAGCGTGATCGGTCCCAACGGCGCCGGCAAGACCTCCCTCTTCAACGTCATCACAGGCGTCTATGACCCGGACGCGGGCGAGATCCTCTTCGAGGGACAGTCGCTTCTCGGCCTCGATCCGAACCAGATCGCGCGCCGCGGGATCGCGCGCACGTTTCAGACGCTTCGCCTGTTCCTGAACATGACAGTGAAGGAGAACGTCATGGCCGCGGCCTACGGCCACACGAAAGCCGGAGTCTTGCGCTCCGTCCTCCGCACTCCCGGGATGCGGCGCGAGGAGCGCGAGATCGAGCAGCTCGCCGAGGAGCGGCTCTCCTTCTTCGGGGACAGGCTCGTCGGCTATCGCTGGCGGCAGCCTGCGTACAGCCTCTCCTACGCGAACCGGCG
>JBBDMN010000145.1:0-4122 GCA_040878305.1 Gaiellaceae bacterium | reverse complement strand
ACTCGGAGGCGATCAGCGAGATGTCGCCGGCGAGCGTCTCCTGGCTGTGCCGCAGGACGCGGCGGTCAAGCTCCGGCCCCTTGGCCACTAAAGATCTCGCTCGACGTAGGACGCCGACATCGAGACGGCGAGCACGGCAGCGAGGCCGAGATAGACGACGCCGACGGTCGCCCGCTGCCACGTCGGCAGCCGGTAGTAGTCGCCGGCCTGCCCCCGCTCGCGCCAGCGTCGCCAGAGATCGAGCCCGCCCAAGATCACGATGAGGAAGAGGAGCGGGTTCCGGTTCAGGACGACGAGGCCGACCATCATCACGAGCCCGACGAACCAGACGGCCGGATGGAGTGCACCGACGGCCCGGCCGCCGTCCAAAGGCACGATCGGGATCAGGTTGAAGAGGTTCAGGAAGAAGCCGACGAACGCGAGCGCGACGAGAAGCTCTGAGCCGGTCGTCTCGCCGGCGATCCAGAAGGCCGCCGCCCCGAAGGACCCGAGGATGGGGCCGGCGAGCGCGACGCGAGCCTCCTTCCAGGCGTCGTCCGGCAGCTCCTTCATCCCGATCACCGCGCCGAGGAAGGGGATGAAGAGAGGCGCGCTCGCCGGCACGCCCTGTCGCCGCAGCTCGATCACGTGCCCGAGCTCGTGGATGAAGATCAGGACGACGAAGCCGATCGCGAACGGCAATCCCCAGAGCCAGGCGTACGCCGCGATCGAGACGAGCATCGAGGCTCCGGTGACGAGGATCTTGAACTTGAGGAGCACCCCGCCGAACTTGACGACGAGGAAGACGAGCGCGACGAGCGGGGCGAAGAGCTTGCGCACGAGATCGCCGAAGCCCCAGCGCGGATGCACAGGCTCGTAGCCGCGCGCGCCGTGCTCGGAGGATTCCGGATTCGGAAGCATTGGAGGCTCGGGGGCCTCCACCGGCTCGTAGCGCCACTCGGGACGAGGATCGCTCATGCCCTAGTTGTAACCCAGCGGTTCGTCACCGGAGCGAAAGCTCGATCAGCTCGGCGAGCTCTCGAGAAGCGCTCGCGCGTAGGCGCCGGTGTCGTAGAAGCTGCGGACGCGGACGGCCTTGCCCTCGCGAAACGTCCAGATCCGGACAACCTCGCTCTCGAACGAACGCCCGGTGACCCGCGCATGCCCTCCCGCCAAGACGATCTCGATGACGGTATCGCCGTCCGCGAAGAGCTCGAGCAGCTCGAAGCGCTCGTACTCCATGTGCTCGTCGAGTGTCTTCATCCACCGGCGAACGCCGCCCCTTCCGCGGAAGGTTCCTGTCCAGGGAAGCACGTCGGGAGAGTCCAGCACGTACCACTCCACGTCGTCTGCCACGAGGTCATAGAGCGACGAGCGCGCGAGGAGGCCGCCTTCGCGCGCGTGCAGCTCCTCGGCGGCGGCGAGCGGCTCGGAAGCCTTGTCCGCTATGACCCACGGCCGATCCACTCCTCACCCCCCTCGTAGATCTCTTTCTTCCAGAGCGGGACCGTGACCTTGAGCTCGTCGATCGCCTCGTGGCAGGCGGTGAGCGCGGCCGCTCGGTGCGGCGCGGAGACGGCGATGACGACGCTCGTCTCGCCGATGTCCACGCGTCCGATGCGATGGTGGATCGCTACCTCGCAGAGCTCGTGGCGTTTCTTCAACGCGTCGGCCAGATCCGCCATGACCTGCTCGGCCATGCCCTCGTACGCCTCGTACTCGAGGTGGAGGACATCGCGGCCGCGCGAGCGCGCGCGCGTCGTCCCGATGAATGTCGCGACCGCGCCGGCGTCGTCGCTCCGCACCTCCGAGACGGCGTCCTCGACCGAGAGCGGCTCTTCCGAGAGCCGGAAGTCTCCGCCTGACACGGGCGGGATCACCGCCACCTCGTCTCCGGAAGAGAGTGCAGCGTCCTTCCTCGCATACCCGCGATTGAGGGCGAAGAGCAGGCCCGCCGGCTCGTCCCCGAGCCCGAGCGCGGACCAGACGTCGGCGACGACGGCGCTGTCCGGAAGCTCGACCTCGACGCTTCCGGATCCCGCGCGCTCACGAAGCCCCGCGAACAGCCGAACCCGCACCTTCACGGCACGGAGGGTATCGGCCGTACGATGCGTGAATGGCGACCGGCGAGGATCGCCGGCTGACGGACTCCGGCATCGAGGTCAAGCCCGTCTACACGCCAGGCGACCTGCCGCCGGGCGAGCTCGAGCTTCCCGGCGCGTACCCGTTCACCCGCGGCCCGTACCGGACGATGTACCGCGGCCGCCCTTGGACGATGCGCCAGTACGCGGGCTACGGATCGGCTGAGGAGACCAACGCACGCTTCCACTACCTCCTCGAGCGAGGACAGACGGGTCTTTCGGTCGCCTTCGACCTCCCGACGCAGCTCGGCTACGACTCCGACGACCCGCTCGCCGAGGGCGAGGTCGGACGGACCGGAGTGGCGATCGACTCGATCGAGGACATGGAGCTGCTCCTCGAGGGGATCCCGCTTACAGAGGTCTCGACCTCGATGACGATCAACGCGCCTGCCGCATTGCTCCTACTCCTCTACGAGCTCGTCGCCGAGGGCCAGGGCGTGCCCGGCGAGCGTCTGCGAGGCACCACTCAGAACGATGTGCTCAAGGAGTACGTCGCCCGCGGGAACTACATCTTCCCGCCACGCCCGTCGATGCGGCTCACGACCGACCTCTTCGCCTACTGCGCCGGGCGGCTCCCGAGCTGGAACACGATCTCGATCTCCGGCTACCACATCCGGGAAGCGGGAGCGAGCGCCGCGCAGGAGCTCGCCTTCACGCTCTCGAACGGCATCGCCTACTGCGAGGCGGCGGTGGCCGCGGGCCTCTCGCCGGACGACTTCGGCGAGCGGCTGTCCTTCTTCTTCAACGCGCACAACCACTTCTTCCAGGAGGTCGCGAAGTTCCGGGCCGCGCGGAGGCTGTGGGCGCAGATCATGACCGAGCGGTTCGGCGCGACGAACCCGCGCGCAACGGCGCTCCGCTTCCACGCCCAGACCGGTGGCTCGACGCTCACCGCGCAGCAGCCCGAGAACAACATCGTGCGCGTGGCGATCCAGGCGTTGTCCGCGGTTGCCGGAGGCGCGCAGTCGATTCACACGAACTCGTTCGACGAGGCCCTCGCGCTCCCGTCCGAGCACGCGGCGCAAATTGCGCTGCGGACGCAGCAGATCCTCGCGCACGAAGCCGGAGGAACCGACACCGCCGACCCGCTCGGCGGCGCCTACTTCATCGAGGCCCTGACCGTCGAGCTCGAGGAGAAAGCGCAGGAGCTGATCGACTGCGTGGACGCGCTCGGAGGCGCGGTCGCTGCGATCGAGCAGGGCTTCGTCCAGGGAGAGATAGAGGCCTCGGCGTTTCGCTATCAAACGGACGTCGAGGCCGGCGAGCGGGTCGTCGTGGGGGTGAACCGCTTCACGGAAGACGAGCAGGGACGGATCGAGCTCCTCCAGGTCGACCCGGAGAGCGAGGCGCGGCAGCGCGAGCGGACGGCACGCGTGCGGGCCGAGCGCGACGCGGCGGCGGCGCAGGCCGCACTCGCGGAGGTGCGGAGCACGGCCGAGACCGACGCGAACCTCCTCCCGCCGATACGCGAGGCGCTGCGCGCACGCTGCACGATCGGCGAGATCTGTGGCGTTCTGCGTGATCTATGGGGTACATATGACGCCCAGCATGGCTAGACGCAACCGCACGCGGATCGCCCTCGCCCTCGCGGTGCTCCCGGCGCTGCTCGTTCCGCTCGCAGCGATCGCAGCTTCACAGGGTGACGCCGGCCACGCCGGCCCGGGTGTGAGCCCGAGCTTCACGCGCGACGTTGCGCCGATCATCCAGCAGAAGTGCGCGGGCTGCCATCAGATCGGCGGCATCGCACCCTTCTCGCTCGAAACCGCGCCTCAAATCTCCGCACGCGCGAGTCTCATCGCCGCCTCGGTGCAGGCAGGTGTCATGCCTCCCTGGCCGCCCGGCGGCCGCTCGCCGAGCTACGCCGGAGAGCAGGAGCGGAAGTTATCGGCGCGCGAGCGCGCGACGATCGTCGCGTGGGCGCGGGCCGGGGGCAGGATCGACGGCCCGGCGCGCCGGCCCCTCCCCACGAAGCCGGTTCCGCTGCGAGACGGCGAGGCGCTCG
>JBBDMN010000144.1:0-4134 GCA_040878305.1 Gaiellaceae bacterium | reverse complement strand
AAGGTGGGCGACGTCGATCCGCTCGTCGCCGTCGAGGATGCGGTGAGGTCGTTCCGGCCGCAGGAGATCGTCGTCTCGACCCATCCCGAGGGGCGGTCGAACTGGCTCGAGCGGGGTGTCGTCAGCGCTCTCCGCGAGCGTTACGACGTGCCGGTGACGCACGTCGTCGTCGACCTCGAGGCTCGAAAGACGACGTAGGGGCGAGATATGTCTCGCCCCTGGGGGCCGGATGTATCCGGCCTTTACGGGCCGGCGGTCGAGGAGACGTACTCGGCGACCGCCTCGATCTGGGCGGCATCGAGCGAGGCCTCGAACGAGGGCATAGCGCCCATCCCATTCGTCACACGGTCGACAGCGAGCTCTTTCGACGGCTTCGCCTCATCGAGATTCGGCCCGATCGTCCCGGCCGTCCCGGCGTCGGAAAGTGTGTGACACGTGCCGCAGTTGGCGGCGAAGATCGACTTGCCGTCGGTCGGCGCCGGCTGATCTGGAGCCGTCTTGCCTGTTCCCGCCACGGCCGCGACGTATACGGCGATGTCGCCTACTGCCCGACCCTGGTCTCGGACGCAGAAGGCGTCGCCCTCGACATCGCCGCATTCAGGAAGGGTCGTGTCCACCGGGGGCATTCCTGGGGCGCCGGTCGAGGTCTCCGTGATGGGAAACTTGATCTGGGCGGCGACGATCTGAGTGAACGTGTCCGTCGTCATGCCGTCGATCCGCGCCTGGGCGAAAGCGTCGTCGAGATTTGGCCCGATTGTCCCACTCGTGCCTGCATCGGCAAGGGTATGGCACGCGCCGCAATTTGCGTCGAGGAAGAGTTGCTTGCCTGCCCCCTGGCTTCCTTCGTCCGTGTAACCGCCGGTCCCGCATCCCGCGAGGACGAGCGTCAGAACCGCCACGCAGGCGGCGCTCACGGTGGCAACCCTCACGAGGGGCGAGTCTAGCCGCTTCCCGGTTCGGAGAATCCCTGAACGCGTCCGTCCGCGGGACTTCGCCAGCCGGTTAGCCCGTGGTTGGAGACTGGGCGCGCAGCTGCTTCAGGAGTCGCTGAACCTCGACCGCGGTCGGGTCGTCGGGCGCGATCTTCAGGAAGGCCTCGTAGGCCGTAATCGCTGTCGCGTAGTCGCCCGAGTCGGTGGCAGCTTGGGCGAGCTCCAGCTGCGCGTTGGGGTCGTCTGGTGTTGCCGCGGCGACCCGGCGGTACGTGTCGACGGCCTGCGCAGATGCCTGCTGGGCCTCGGCGAGGGCGGTCTGGACGGCTTCCGAGAGCTTCGCGTTCACTGCGCTCGAGATCGCGTCCGGCTCGAGCGGTTGGCCGCCAAGCTGGATCGTCTGCGCGATGCTCGCGCCGGGCGCGATGTAGGCGGCGCGGATGTTGGCGGCGTTCGCCTTCTGCTGCGCCTCGCCCGTCTTCGCCAGGTAGAGGCCCGCGAGCTCGCGCAGCGCATCCACGTTCTTGGGACGGAGGGCGACAAGGTTTTCGAGCGCTTCGATGGCCTCATCCGTGTTGCCCCCGGCCTGGTGAGCCGTCGCAAGATCCCGGAACGCCTGTGGGTCGCGGGGGTTCTCCGAGGCGCGCTTCTCGGCATCGGAGATCGACGGCACCCCCGATCCGGTGCCGCCTTCGAAGATGTTGCCGACGCCGATGCCACCCGCCCCTACGCCGAAGCCGACGAAGCCGAGGCCGAAGACGAGCGCGAGGAAAAGGAACATCCACTTCGCGTGCCTGCGAAGCCGAGGGAAGAACATGGTGTCCTCGATCACGACGTCGGGCCGGCGCGTGACAGCAGCCGGTCTCGGGCGCTGCGTGCGGCGTCGATCAGCTCGGGCCATGTCTTCCCTCCTTTCTCGTAGCGGGTTTCGCCGGACACGAGAGTAGCGAGGACGCGGTCGGGGGAGCCGCCGAGCACCGTCGCCGTAACGGGATCTTCCCATGGTATGAGCGGCGACCCGGCGAGCGACAGCACGGTGAGATCCGCGCGTTTTCCAGGTGCGATCGAGCCCATCTCGTCAGCGAGCCCGAGGGCGCGCGCGCCTCCGAGTGTCGCCAGCTCCAGCGCGTCTGCAGCGGTGAGCGCGTCGGGACGCCGCTCCCGCGCGCGGGCGCCGGTGACCGCCGCGCGCATCTCATCGAACATGTCGAACGACGGAGTCGATGCCGGGCTGTCCGTGGCGATGCACACGCGGATTCCGGCAGCGCGCAGCGCGGCGAGCGGTGCGATGCCGCAGCCGAGGTATGCATTCGAGCGCGGGCAGTGCGCGACCGCGACGTCGTGCGCGGCGAGGAGCTCGATCTCCTCCGCGTCTGCCTGAACGCAGTGCGCCGCGAGCACATGCGGCCCCAGCAGCCCGGCTTCCGCAAGGGCGCGGATACCGGTGGTCCCCAAGGGCGGCACGAGGAGCTCGGCGAACTCCTGCCAGCTGCCGCTGCCGGTCCGCAGGAACTGGGTTTCAGCCTCGCTCTCTGCCAGATGAGTGGCGACCGGAAGGCCGAGCTCGCCACATGCCCGATAGAGGTCGAGCGAGCATGTGTACGGCGCGTGAGGAGAGATGCCGAGCCGAACGTCCTTCGAGAACGCGCCTGCGACGCGCTCGCGAATCCGCTCGAACCTCGCCTGGAGCGCCGACTCGTCCGCTCCGAAGACCTCGAGGTACACCGTTGCCCCGAGACCGAGGTCGGCGCAGGCGGTCGCGGCGGCACCGCTGAAGCTGCAGTCGCCGACCATAGTGACCCCCGAGCGAAGGCACTCGAGCGCACCGAGCCGGGCGATCGCCTCCACGTCCTCGAGATCGATTCGCGCCTTTCGCTGGACGTGCAGCGCGATCCAGGAGCTGAACGCGAGCCCGTCCCCGAAGCCGGCGTAGACCGCGTACTCGAGATGGGTATGGGCGTTGACGAAGCCCGGAAGAATCACGGCCTCGGGAAACCGCTCGACAAATTCCACGTCTGGGCCGAGCTCGGCTGTCGTTCCGACCGCTGCGACACGACCGTCGTCTCCGATCGCGACTGCGCCGTCGCGTATGGGCTGACCGTCGACTGGTACGACCCAGTCCGCCGAGAGGACTCTCACGGGCTTTCAGGCTCCGCGAGCCCCTCCTCCCAGGACTCCTCCTCCGCCGGCCAGCGGCGCTCCATTAGCACCGCCGCCCAGATCGACAGCTCGAAGAGGAGCACGAGCGGGATGATCTCGAAGGCGAGCGAGACGGGGTCGACGGTTGGGAGTAGCGCCGCGAAGACGAGAAGGATCACGTACGCGATCTTGCGGTTTTGGCGCAACCGCCTCGAGGTCAGGATGCGCAGGCGCACGAGCGCGAGCACGAACACCGGCATGAGGAAGGCGAGCCCGCCTCCGAGCAGGGTCATCGCCACGAAGGTGTAGTAGTAGCTCGCGCGGATCTGGATGTCGTAGAGGTCGTCGTCGTAGTTCGTCAGGAAATGCAGCGCGCGGGGAAGCACGACGTAGTAGATGAACACGACCCCGGCAGCGAAGAGCGCCGTCGCCAGGACGACGCAGACGAGCGCGACCCGCTCGAAGTTCGGTGCGACGGCAGGAGCGAAGAACGCCCAGACCTGCCAGAGGAGCACAGGGAGGACGATCGCGATCGCCGCGATCATGCTCACCTTTACCGAAGTCGTGAAGGGTTCCGTGACACCCAAGGTGACGAGGTTCTTGTCATCGGGGAGCGGCCCCGTCAGCCACTCGATGATCCTCTCGTGGAACGCGAAGGTGACAGCGAACGCCGGCACGATCGCGAACAGGCTGATGATCAGGCGCCCGCGGAGCTCCTCGAGGTGCTCGACGAGAGTGGCCTCCTCACCGTGGTCGAGGCGGCGCGGCAGCCACCGGCGCAATGGGTCTCCTAGGAGACGGGTTCCCGCTCGGACTTCTCGGCGGGCGTCTCGTCAGCGTGTCCGATATCGGACGACTGCGCGGGGACGGTTTCCGCGACCGGCTCTGACCGGACGGGCTCGGGCTGAGCAACCGGCAGCTCCGCGGGTGTTGAGAAGGGTTCCTTGTCGTCCATCCCTGACACGGAGTCCTTGAACTCGCGCATCCCCTTCCCGAGCGACCGGCCCATCTCGGGCAGCCGCTTGGCCCCGAACACGAGCAACAGGACGAGCAAGATCAATAC
>JBBDMN010000143.1:0-4185 GCA_040878305.1 Gaiellaceae bacterium | reverse complement strand
GGACGGACGCGCTCTGCGGCGGAGCGGAGGAGCGCGAGCTGGAGCTCCGGAAGCGGCTCGGCGCGCCAGCGGAGATCGGGCCGCCGGTTGAGGACGCCCAGCCCAGAGCAGGGTGCGTCGACGAGCGCCCGATCGAAATCCGCGAGCTCGAGGGGGAGATCGCGTCCGTCTGCAACGACTACCTGCACGTTCGCAGCGCCCAGCCTGCGCACGGTCTCCTCGAGCTCCCGCGCGCGGGCTTCGTTTACGTCGACCGCCACGACATCGCCCTCGAGCATCGCCGCCTTGCCGCCGGGAGCGGCACAGAGGTCGAGAGTCCGTTCGCCCTCCCGCGACCCGACAGCGAGGCCGACGAGCTGCGACGCCCGGCTCTGCGGCCAGATCCTGCCCTCGGCAAACGCGCTCTCGTCGACTCGATCGACGTGCCACGCGCCCGGTATCTCAGGGTCCGGAGTGCCGTCGATCTTCCCCTGGACGAGCCGCACGGCGAGCTCGCCAGGCTCGTTCTGCGCTTTCATCAGCTCGAGCGCCTGGTCGCCGCCGAGGTCGCGCCACCACGTCTCGGCGACCCAGTCCGGGTACGAGTGCTTGAGGGCTGCCTCGCGCGCCGTCGTCTCGGGAAGCCCGTCGAGCAGCTCGCGGATCCCGTCGGCAAGGCGCCTCAGAACCGCATTCGTGAACGCCACCGCCCGCGTGAGCCCGGCGGCACGCACGAGCTCCACCGATTCGTTGACCGCGGCGTAACGGGGGACGCCGTCCACGAACGCGAGCTGGTAGGCGCCGAGGCGGAGCGCGGCTCGAACGGGCGGATCGAGGCGGTGCACGCGCCGCCTCCCGAGCGTCTCGATTGCGTGGTCGAGCGTCCGCACCCTCTGTACCGCGCCGAACGCGAGCCGCTGGGCGAGCGCGCGGTCGCGCTCATCGAGCCTGGTGGCCGCGGAGCGGAGCACCTGATCTGCGTACGCGTCATCCTCGAAGACGCGGAGAAGGACCCGGAACGCCGCCCTGCGCGCCGGGCTTAGCGCAGGCCCCGAAGCCATGCCTCGTACTCCATTCGGCGGCCGCCCTCGGGCTGTACCTCGAGCGGCTCGAAGGCTCCGTCCTCGCCAACGCGCGCGCGCCAGACCGTCACCCCTCGGGCGTGCAGCTCGGCGCGGGCCCCGATGTGCGGGGAGAGCGCGCGTACGCGGTTCACGAGCTCACCGGCTGGACGCGAGAGGTCGAGGGCGCGGTCGGCCGGGGCGATCTTGTCCGCGTACGTCATTCCCTCGGACGGCTGGGGACGAAAGACGCGATCGGGGTCTGCGAGCACCGAGTCGAGCAGGGCGACCGCAAGCGGGGCGGCCTTCGCGTAGACGGCACCCGCGTCGTCCTCCGGCTCTATGACGAACGCCTCCTGGGCACCGATCGGGCCGGCGTCCAGCTCCTCCACGAGCTCGATGATCGTGACCCCGGTCTCGTCGTCCCCCGCTATGAGCGCGCGCTCGACCGGAGCCGCCCCGCGCCAGCGGGGAAGGAGCGACGGATGCACGTTCAACCAGAGCCGCTCCGCGAGCAGGGGCTCGGGGATCAGCCTGCCGTATGCGACGACAATGACCGTCGCCGCATCGAGGTCCAGACCGGGCTCGAGCCGTTCGGGCTGCAGGACCGGGATTCCAAGAGTCTCGGCGGCCTCCTTCGCCGGTGGCGAAGCGAGCGTCCGCCCGCGGCCCGCACGCGCATCCGGGCGGGTAAGGAGGCAGCTGATCTCGTGCGAGGCCGCGAGGCGCTGGAGAACGTCGGCGCCGAAGGGCGCGGTGGCGGCAACCGCGATCCGCGTCACTTAGCGCGCGCCGAGAACTGGCTGCGGCCGCAGCTTGCCGAGCGCAGCTCGTCTCGACTCGGCGTCGGTGCGATCGACGATGAGGACGCCGTCCAGGTGGTCGAGCTCGTGCTGGACAATCCTCGCGGTGGGCAGATCGAGCTCGAGCTTGACGGGTTCTCCTGTCGCGTCGAGCCCCTCGATCGTGACCGCCACCGAACGCTCGACCGGGACGAGGACCTCCCGCAGCGACAGACAGCCCTCGTCATCGACGTCGGCAGCGTCCGAGCGCTTGGTCAGCACCGGGTTGACGAGCACGCGGTCCTCGCCCTCGTCGACGAACACGAACAGGCGCCGGAGGACTCCGACCTGAGTCGCCGCCAGTCCCACGCCCTGGGCCTCGTGCATCAAAGCGGTCATCCTCTCCGCGAGCCGGCGCACGTCCCCATCGACCTCTTCGATCTCCCGCGCCTTCATCCGCAGCGCGGGGTCGCCGTACTGACGGATCCGCGCGAGCGCGAGCATGCGCCTGGCTTCTAGCTCGAGCTCTTGCTCGTCGTCGTGGCCGTGCTCGTCGTGCTCGTGGGCGGGGTCGTCGTGCTCATGGTTGTGCTCGTGGTCGGCCATCGCGCGGCGAGTCTAGCCAAGTGCCACGGCGTCACAAGGCTCGGTTAGAGCGACTGCGGATCGACGTCCACGACCGCCGCCAGACCGTCGCGACGCATCGCCGGCGCCGCCGCGACGAGCAGCGCCGCCGCCTTGCTCGCGAACGCGCGCGGGGAGGACGTCTTAGCGATCAGCTGGGCGCGGTGACGACCACGCAGGCGGAGGAGCGGTGCGGGGCCGATCAGACGGACCCCAGGCAGCTGCAGCGCTTCCCGAAGCTCGCCGAGGACGCGGAGAGGTGCAGCCAGCTCCCGTCCAGAGACGACGGTCGAGACCAGGTGGCTGAACGGTGGATAGGCGAGCTCCTCGCGCCGGACGAGCTCCTGCGCGAGGAAGCCGGCAACGTCGTGGCGAGCGGCGTACGCGAGGGGCGTCGTATCCGGTTGGAAGGTCTGGACGATGACCTTGCCCGGTGCGTCGCGGCCGCTTCGCCCGGCGAGCTGGGTCACGAGCTGGAACGTCCGCTCCTCCGCCCTGAAGTCGGGAAACGCGAGACCGGTGTCCGCGTCGACGACAGCGGCCACGGCAACTCCGGGGAAGTGGTGCCCCTTCGCGACCATCTGCGTCCCGATGAGCACCGCGGCTCGCGCAGCCGCGAAGCGCTCGAGCGCCTCGCGAAGCGCTCCCGGCTGTCCGGCGGTGTCGGCGTCGAGGCGTATGCGTTCGAGCCCGGGGACCCGCCGTGCCAGCTCGGACTCGAGCTTCTGGGTACCCGCGCCGATCCGCGCAAGCTCGACGGAGCCGCACTCGGGGCACTGCTCGGGTAGCTCCTCCCAATAGCCGCAGTGATGGCAATGGAGCCGCCCGTCGCCGTGGAGCGTAAGCGTGACGTCGCAGCTCCGGCAACGGCGTGAGATGCCACACGCGCGGCAGTGGATCGCCCCGGAGACTCCGCGCCGGTTGAGAAGGAGAATCGCCCGTCCGCCCCGCTCCTCGACCCCCGCCAGCTCGGCCAGGAGCGGCGCTGACAGCGGGTAACCGGCCTCGCGGCGAAGATCGACGAGGCGTACCGACGGGAGCGGAGCCCCGATTCGGGACGGCAGCTCGAGCCGGTCGAGCCGCGCCCAGCTCTCCACTCGGGGCGTCGCGCTCCCGTAGACGGCGACCGCACCCTCGAGTGCGGCGCGCTTCGCAGCGACGGTGCGGGCGTCGTAGCGTGGGTCCGACTCCTGCTTGTACGACGCGTCGTGCTCCTCGTCGACGACGATCAAGCCAAGCGAGCGAACCGGAGCGAAGATCGCCGAGCGCGCACCGACGACGATCAATGCCTCTCCGGCGGCGATCCGCTCGCGCTCGTCGCGGCGTTCCGCCTCGGTCAACGCCGAGTGGAGAAGGGCGATGCGATCACCGAAGCGAGCCGCGAACCGGCCGACCGCCTGGGGCGTCAACGCGATCTCGGGAACGAGGACGATCGCGCCACGCCCCCGCTCGAGAGCAGCGGCACAGGCCTGGAGATAGACCTCGGTCTTGCCGCTTCCGGTCGGCCCATGAAGCAGGAGGTGACCCCCGCCTGCATCGAGCGCTGCGACGATCCGATCGACAGCCTCGCGCTGGGCCGCTGTGAGCGACTCGGGCTCCGGCTCGCCGGGTAGCGCATCGCGCAGGGCAGGTCTACGACGCTCTCCCCGACGTGCTCGGGCGTGCGGCGCCACAAGCGCGAGAGCGCGGGCGGGGGTCGAGCCGTAGTAGTCGGCGAGCCAGAGCGCGAGCTCGACGAG
>JBBDMN010000142.1:0-4188 GCA_040878305.1 Gaiellaceae bacterium | reverse complement strand
TCGTGCGAGGCGTCCGTGAACTCGGCGAACTGGCCGGTCACTACAAAAGCCGTCTGCTCGCCGATGTCGACGGCGTTGTCACCGATCCGCTCGAAGCACCGCGCGACCGTGATCTGGCGCATTCCCCACTCGAGGGCCTCGACGTCGTTCACGTAGCCAAGCACTTCCTGGAACACCTGTCGGTTCGCATTGTCGACGAGATCGTCGAGCTGATGAAGCGCCCGCGCCTGCACGACGTCTCTGTCGGCGAAGGCGGAAAGCGACACCCTGACCATCTCCGCACAGCGCTCACCCATGTCGACGAGACCCTCGACGACCGCCTGCCTCGTGTCGAGGTGGCTCGAGAGCTTCGTGAGCTTGGCGATCGTCACGCACTGATCGCCAATACGTTCGATGTGGAGCCCCGAGTGGAGCACCGCGAGGACGAGACGAAGATCGCTCGCGACGGGGGTCTGACGCGCAAGCACCATCTCGACCTGCCTCTCGAGCGCGAGATAGCGCTCGTCCACCTCGTCGTCGAACGCGATCACCTCGTCGCACAGCTCGACGTCCTGGGTTCGCAAGGCATCGATCGCGCCGCGGATCGAGCGGAAGACGATCTCGCCCGCTTCCTGGAAACCTGCTTCCAGCGAGTCGAGCTCCGCTTGCAACCCGATCCTCATCCGAATCTGCCCGTCACGTAGTCCTCGGTCCGCTTGTCGGAGGGCGTGGTGAAGATTTTCGCCGTCATGTCGTATTCGACGAGGATCCCTCGCCGCGCACTCCCGTCCTCGTGAACGACGACACTGAAGAAGGCCGTCATGTCGGCGACCCGCGCGGCCTGCTGCATGTTGTGCGTGACGATCACGATCGTGTACTCGCGCTTGAGGTCGTGCATCAGATCCTCGATCCGCGTCGTCGAGATCGGATCGAGCGCCGAGGCCGGCTCGTCCATGAGGATCACGTCGGGGTCGACGGCGAGGGCGCGCGCTATGCAGAGCCGCTGCTGCTGTCCTCCGGAGAGGCCGAGCGCGCTGTCCTTCAGCCGGTCCTTGACCTCGTCCCAGAGCGCCGCATGCCGAAGCGCGCCCTCGACGCGCTCGTCCAGGCTCCCCTTCATGCCGAGCACGCGGGGGCCGAACGCGATGTTGTCGTAGATCGACTTCGGAAACGGGTTCGGCTTCTGGAAGACCATGCCGATGCGCCGCCGAATCTCGACGGGATCCACGTCCCGCCCGTAGAGGTCCTGGCCGTGGTAGAGCACTGTGCCCTCGACCTTCGCGCCCGGAATCAGGTCGTTCATGCGGTTAAAGCAGCGGATGAAGGTGCTCTTTCCGCATCCCGACGGCCCGATGAACGCTGTCACCGTGTTCCTGAACACATCGATGCTCACGTCCTCGAGCGCAGCCTTCCCACTGTAGAAGACGCCCAGATCCGAGACGGAGAAGACCTTCTCGCGGCGTTCGATGTCAGCCCGGTCCAAGGCTCCTCGCGAAGCCTCTGCGATGCGGGTGTTGTCGATGTGCGGCTGCGTTTCCATCTGGGTCATCACCTCACCACTGCCTGCGGTAGCGGTTGCGCAGGAAGATAGCCACGGCGTTCATGCTAAGGACGATAACCAGCAAGACGATCGCTCCGGCTGCGGCGAGCGTCTGGAACTCGGGATCGGGCTGTTTCGTCCAGTTGTAGATCTGCACCGGCAGAGCCGTGTACGCGCCGAAGAGCTCTGGGTCGAAGGCGACGTACGTGATTGCGCCGACCATGATCAGCGGCGCAGTCTCGCCAACCGCACGAGAGAGGGCGAGAATCGATCCCGTAGCCATGCCGGGGATCGCCGCCGGAAGCACCTGCCGCCAGACGACCTGCCACTTCGTGGCCCCAAGGGCGAACGCGCCCTGCCGGATCGAGTCGGGCACCGAACGGATCGCCTCGCGGGAGGCCACCACCACGGTCGGCAGCACGACGAGCGTGAGGATCAAACCGCCGGCAAAGACAACACGGCCGACGCCGATTCCGCGGACGATGAAGGCGAGGCCGAGAATGCCGTAGACGATCGAAGGCACGGCGGCGAGATTCTGGATGTTGACCTCGATCAACCGATTCCACCAGCGCTCTCGGTTCGCATACTCCTCGAGGTAGATCGCGGTGAGCACCCCGATGGGGACCGACAGAAGGAGCACGAGCGCTCCGAGATACAGGGTTGCGAGGATCGCGGGCCTTCCACCCGCTTCCTCGGGCAGGGTCGACGGCGGATCGTTGAAGAGCTTCCATTGGATCGCGGGCCACCCGGTGAGAATCGTGTCGACGAGCAACACCGCCAGAGTCCCGAACGCGACGAGCATCGAAAAGAGCATCACCGCCTTGAACAGCCGGTTCCTCCAGACGCGACTCTCGCGGCTCGACTCCGGAACGGGCTCCCGCGGAGGACGCGCGTGCTCGATCACCGTCATTCGTAGATCTCCCTGTACTTCCGGACGAGCCTGATCGAGATCAGGTTCATGACGAGCGTTATGACGAAGAGCGTGAGCCCCACCGCGAAGATCGTCTTGTACTCGATCGATCCCGTCGGGATGTCGCCGTTGCCGGTGGCGCCGATGAATGCGGTCATCGTCTCGATCGTCTCGCGCGGATCGAACGTGATCTGCGCGAGCTGACCGGCGGCTATGAGGACGATCACGGTCTCTCCCACGGCGCGGGAGAACGCGAGCACGAACGCGGCGATGATCCCGGAGATCGCCGCGGGAACGACGATGCGAGTCGACACCTGCAGCTTGTCGGCCCCGAGTGCGTAGCCACCGTCCCGGAGATCGCGCGGCACCGCGGCCATCGCGTCCTCCGAGAGTGACGCGATCGTCGGAATCAGCATCACCCCTAGCACGAGACTGGCCGCGAGCGCGTTGAAGATCTCCACGTCGAGCCCGATGTCCCGGAGGAGCGGCGTCACGAACGTGAGGGCGAAGTAGCCGAGGACGACCGTCGGGATAGCAGCGAGGATCTCGAGAACCGGCTTCAGGACACCCGAGACCCGCCGACTCGCGTACTCGCTGAGATAGATCGCTACACCGACGCCGAGCGGGAACGCGAGGAGCGCGGACCAGAAGGAGATCACGAACGTGCCGACCACGAGGGGCACCACGCCGAAGTGCGCGTCCAGGAAGAGCGGAGCCCATGTCGTGCCGGTGAGGAACTCCCATGGGCTCACCTCCCCGAAGAACTCGATCGCGGGAAGGAGCAGCGAGAGGACGATCCCGACAGTGGTGAGAACGGAGACCGCAGCTGCGATGAAGAGAATCAGGTGGACGAATTGCTCGCCCCACCTGATTCTCTTACGCGGCAGCGCCAGAGCCGCCGGCTGCTCGATGACGACAGCCGGAGGCACTACGGCGCGGCGTCCTCGTACTTCGCCAGCTGCTCGGCGACCTGACCCTCGCTCAAGGGCACGAACTGGGCGGCAGTGGCGATGGAGTCGTTCGAGTCGATCATGAACCTGACGAAGTTCCGGACGTCCTCGTTGTCGTCGAACGAGCCCTGCTTGACGTACACGAAGAGCGGGCGCGAAAGCGGCGTGTACGACTGGTCCTGCGCCGTCTCGATGCTCGGAGCAATGCAGCCGCCTCCGCCGTCGACCTCGAGGGCCTTGAGCTTGTCCTGGTTCTCTTCGAAATACGAGAACCCGAAATATCCGAGTGCGCCACGATCACCGGAGACTCCCTGGACGGTCACGTTGTCGTCTTCGGTCGCCGAGAAGTCCGAGCGACTCGCTCCCTCCTCGCCGTTGATCGCGTCGGTGAAGTAGTCGAACGTGCCCGAGTCGGTACCCGCGCCGTAGAGCTTGAGGGGAACATCCGGGAAGGAGGGATCGACCTGATTCCAGCTCGCGACCTTCGATCCCGGCTCCCAGATCGCGTTGAGCTGATCCACGGTCAAGCACGTCGCCCAGTCGTTGTCGCTGTTGACGACGTTCGTGAGCGCATCCGTGGCCACGCGAAACTCGACGTACTCGACGCCGCCCTCGGCGCACAACGCCTGCTCGTCCTCGGCGATCGGCCGCGAGGCGTTGGAAACGTCGGTCTCGCCGGCACAGAAGCGCTCGAACCCACCGCCGGTACCCGAGATGCCAACGGTGACGTCCACGTCCTCCGCGGCCTTGAAGTCTTCCGCAGCTTTCGTGACGAACGGTCCGACCGTGCTCGAGCCGTCGGCGGTGAT
>JBBDMN010000141.1:0-4209 GCA_040878305.1 Gaiellaceae bacterium | reverse complement strand
GCAGGGTGTCAGCGCCGCCAACTCGTCAAGTCGAAGCGTTGGTTCAGACGACGCAGCACCTGTCGCGCGATGAGGTCGCCGGCCGCTCGCTCGAAGTGCACGCCGTCGTCAGCACGCATCTTCACGAGTCGCCCCGAGTCGTTCTCGACGAACTGCCCGTAACCGCCGTCGTCGCCCGCGAAGAAAAAGTACGTGTCGAGATAGGACGCGCGGCTCGAGCGCTTCGCGGCCTCGGACTGCACGATCGCGTTGATCGTGTCGAAGCGGCGGGTCTGGTCGGCGTCGCGCGTGATCGGGAGCCCGATCCAGACGAGGTAGGCACCCTCGCGGGTGGCGGAATCCATGATCCCTCCGATGCGGCGCCGGTACTCAGAGGTCCAGCTTGTGCTTCCGAACGACCCGACCTCCGTACCCTCCGGCAGGCCGGTCATGAAGCCGTGGTCGTCGTTGCCGCCGAACATGAGGACGACGGCGCGCGGCTTCTCCTTGCGCATGACCTCGGAGACGTGCGTGAACCAGTTGAAGACGTCGGGCCGCTCGAGGCCGCTCGCGATCCTTCCGTCGATGGGGCCGATCGGCTCGATCGCGCGGCTCTCGCCTACGGCCCGGAGGATCGACTGGCCCGGGACGACGACGAGCGAGTCGCCGGCGATCCAGAGTCGAAGCGGCTGTTGGGGGGAAAACTTCTCGCGCCCGGGCGGCTTCGGCGTCTCCTTCGGTGGCGGTTCCGGCACAGCGACGCCGGTATCGATCTCGTCGTCCTCCGAACGTCCCAGCACCGCTTTCAGCGCGCGGCGCGGGCGATCGAGGAGCAGTGCATTGCTCACCGCCTCGAGCGGTCTGGTCACGGCGAGCGCGACGTCTCGCTTCCATCCCTCCGGCTGGATGTTCGCCGACTTGTGCAGCCCGGGCGCGTTCAGGAGGACACCGAGGAGGAGCGCGAGGAGCGACACCACGATCGCGGATCCCGCCGAGTGGAGCCGGCGTCCACCTTCGTCGACTCGCCTTCGCGGCCGCCGTCTTCTCCGCTCGCCCGGATCGCTCGCCATCTCAGAATTGGAAGTAGATGAAGGGGGCCACTCCCTCGGGCCCCATCGCGTGGGTGACGAGGAGCGCGACCGACAGCACGATCGCTTGCGCCGGTACCGGGAGCCGCGAGAAGCGCGCCATCAGCACGAGCGGCAAGCGGAGGGGGAGGTACTGCGACCCAATCCCGACCGCGATCGCGAGGATCACGCCGCCGGTGACGAGCTCCGACGGTTCGCCCCAGGCGGTGAAGAGCCGGACGATGAGGTCCCAGGCGTCGGCGAACGAGTCGGAGCGGAAGAAGATCCACGCGAAGCAGACGACCTGGAAGGTAAGGAAGCGCTGCCAGGCTCGCCGCCAGGCCGTCGAAGGGCGCTCGACGTAGCTGGGCCGGTCGCGCCACCAGCGCTCGCCGACGAGCGCCGTGCCGTGGATCGCCCCCCACGCCACGAACGTCCAGCCGGCTCCGTGCCAGAGGCCGCCGATCAGCATCGTCAGCATCAGGTTCCGGTAGGTGAAGAGGCGCCCACCGCGGTTCCCTCCGAAGGGGATGTAGACGTAGTCGCGCAGCCAGCGCGAGAGCGTCATGTGCCAGCGGCGCCAGAAGTCCTGGACGGAAACAGCCGCATAAGGCGCGTCGAAGTTCTGCGGGAAGCGGAACCCGAGGAGCAGCGCGAGCCCGATCGCGATGTTCGTGTAGCCGAAGAAGTCGGCGTAGATCTGGACCGCGTACGCGTAGATCCCGACGAGCACCTCGAGCGACGAGTGCTGGTTGGGAGCGCCGAAGACGTCGTCGACGATGTTCGCTGCGAGGTAGTTCGCGATGACGACCTTCATGAAGAGGCCGGTCCCGATCAGGAAGAACGCGCGAGCGGTGTCGACATAGCGCGGATCACGCGGCGAGCCGAACTGCGGGATCAGCTGTCCCGGTCTCACGATCGGCCCCGCGACGAGGTGCGGGAAGAACGAGAGATACGCCGCGAGCTTCGAGAACGAGGTCGGCTCGAAGTCCCCGCGGTAGACGTCGACGACGTAGCTGATCCCCATGAACGTGAAGAAGGAGATCCCGACCGGCAGGATGATCGAGCGCGCCTCCAGCGGGACATCGACGCCGACCAACGCGAACAGGTTGCTCGTCGAGGTGACGAAGAAGTCGAAGTACTTGAAGTAGCCGAGGAGCGCCAGGTTGCCGGCGACCGCCGCGCCGACCAGCAGCTTCCGCGTGCGGGGGTTGCTCCGCTGGTGGACGGCCAGCGCGAAAAAGTGGTTCCAGACGATCGAGGCCGCGAGCAGGAAGACGAAGCGCCAGTCCCAGGCGCTGTAGAAGACGAAGCTCGCGGCGACGATGAACGGCCGCCAGCGCTCTTCGCGCGGCATGAGGAGCCACGAGAGCGGGAGCACGATCAGGAAGAAGATCGCGAAGGTGGCGGTGGGGAACAGCACGGCTCAGTCGCCTTCGGTGTCAGACACGCTGTTTGTCAAGGGGAACGGGTGACAAAACAGCACCAATTGCTCCACACGCGGCATCGGCTTGCGTGCACGAGTCTCCCGGCTTTCCGCGCCTGCGGTGCGCTGGACGGGACCTGCCGCTGCAACACAGGCATGCGGTCGGTGTCTGACACCGTCTCAGACACCGGTCACGCGCAGCGCGTCGTCACGGCCTTCGCGATCGCCGCAGCTCGCGCGCGATATCCGACGGCGCTCGCGTGCACGCCGTCGCGAGAGAGCCAGGTCGGGTGACGGCGCACCATTCCGGCCCAGTCGACGAGGACGAGGTTCCGGTGGCTTCGGGCAGCGCTTGCGAGCTCCCGATTCAACCCCGTGGACGTCGTACCGACCTTCGTCAAGCGAGCGATCGTCGGCCATACGACGCACCTCTTGCGGCCCGCGAGGGTGACGATGTCGGAGATGGCGCGGGCGAAGATCGAGACATTTCGCGGATCGTCGTTCGTGCCCGCGCTCACGACGACAACGGGTGGGAACGAGGCGCGCGAGCGCGCGGCGAGCGCGGCCACCTCGGAGGCTTGTAGCCCGACGCCGTGGAGGGGGTCGATCCGGTATCCGGGAAGGAGCGCTCGTAGGTACGGGCCGGTGCCGATGCTCAGCGAGTCGCCGAGATCGAGGATCCTTCCGGGCGCCTCCGGTGCGGTCGCTGCAGCCGCTGCGCCGAGGGCTGTCAGCACGGCGGCGACGAGCGTGGCGGCGACGATCCGCACGCGGCTGAGGGTAGCTCGCTAGGAGGCGGGATGAGAAAGAGTCGCGCGCAAGCTACTCAGCCGGCAGCCTGGTGCCGGTGTCTTCACCGCCGAGGGTGTCCTCGATTCCATCCAAGGTGTCTTCGGGAGACTTGAGTCCCGTGTGTTCGCCCGGCGGCGCGAACCACGACGGATCGTCTACGAAGATGCCTCCCGCGACCCCGGCCAGCGGCGCATGGCTCGCTTCCGCCCGACGCCTGGCGGCCTGCGCGGCAGTCCACTCGGCCACGACGACGAGGAGCCAGGCGAGCGCCATCACCACGACGATGACGACTGGCTGGAGATTGGCGAGCGCCGCACCCACCGCCACCGCGATCAGGAAGACGACCTCGAGCAGGACGCGCGGCACGGCCGGGGCTCTCGGTCCCGGGCCGTCGAGCGAACGCATCCAGGTGGAGCTTTCGCGACGAGCGGGCGTGGCGTCTTCCCAGCCCGGGGCGTCGGCGCTCGAAGGCGGAAGCGGACGCCGCTGCGACCGGAGCGAGTGGAGCTCGGCCTGGATTCCGCCGACCTGCACCGACAGCGCCCTCACTGCGCCGAGGAGCTCGGCCTCCTGCGGGTCGGACGGATCATGGGAGACCTGCGTCGTCTCAGACGGGTCGGCCACGCTCCGCTAGATGGTTGATGCCATGAGGTCGCCGACTCTGGGGCGCGAGCTGGCCGCTCGGAAGCGTCCCCGACGCGCCAGATCGCGCATCCGGACGCGCGAGATCGTGGCATCAACCATCTAACTCTCGTCGGCCTCGCGCATCTTGTCGAGCGCGGATCGACCCTCGTCGTGCACGTCGGCCCGACGCTCCTCGACTGTCGCGTCCGTGGTCGGCGGAGCCTCGACCGGCTCGTCGTCTCGCGATTCCGCGATCTTCTGGCGCAGCTCGTCCGCGGGGTCGTTCTCGCTCGGAGGCGGCGACGGTGTGGGCTCGGTGTC
>JBBDMN010000140.1:0-4250 GCA_040878305.1 Gaiellaceae bacterium | reverse complement strand
CCGCCGAGGAACGTGAACATCACGGCCTCCCAGTCGCCGGAGGTGAGCGTTCCGCCTCCGAAGAGGACGGCCGGCGAGATGAAGCGCGGGGTGAACTCGATGCCCACGCTTTTCAGCTGCCGCTGGATGATCTCGAACGTCAGGGCGCGGAGCGGGTTGCCCGACGTCGTGGTGAAGGCGAACTTGAGCTCGCCCACGCCCGGACAGCTGAAGAGCTTCGAGTTCGAAGCGCTCGCCGTGTCCGGACCACCCGTGCAGCCGTTCTTCTTCAGCAGCGCGATCGCGTTCTTCTGGCTGAACTTCCAGCGGCTGAACGCCGGCTTGTACGCGGGCTCGAACGGCTTGAAGATGTTGCTCTGAAGCACGGGGATGAGCTTCAGGTTCGCGACGAGGCCGGTCTTCACGTAGAGCACCTCGCGGATCTGCGAGCGGTTGATGCCCGTGATGATCGCCTGCCTGACGAACTTCTTCTTCAACGCCGGATGAGCCTTGGCGCCCTGCGAGAAGTCGAGGTGCTCCCACTGGTAGCCGGGTCCGACCTGCACCTTGAACTTGCTGTCCTTGTAGAAGTCGACGATCTGGATCTGCGGCTGCGGCTCGACGACATCGCCCTCACCGCTCTTGAGCGCCTGGAACTGCGAGGCACCCGCGATGTAGCGGAAGACGATCCGGTCGAGCTTGGCGGCCGGGGCGGCCTTGAAGGCCGGGTTCTTCACGATCGTCAGCTGCGTGCCCTTCTGCCAGCTCTGGAATTTGAAGGGGCCGCTCGAGATGTCGATCGAGTCCGCCCAGTACTTGTTGAAGTCCTGGCCTGCGACCTTGTGTGCAGGGACCACCGCGCCTGCGAGGAGCACATCCCACGCCGCGTAGGCCCTACCCTTCTTCCAGGTGACCGTGACGGTCTTGCCCTTCACCTGGACCTTCGCGATGTCCTCCCAGCCCTCGCGGGAGACGATGTCCCAGTTGGGGTTCATGATCGTCCGGTACGTGGCCAGGAAGTCCGCGCCCGTGACCGGCTTGCCGTCACTCCAGTTGGCGGTCTTCTTGAACGTGATGCTGGCCTTCAGCGGCTCCTTCTGCAGGAGCTTCGGGAGGCTCTCCAAGAGGTAGGGAACGAGCTTGACCTTGTCGTTGTAGACCGCGCCGTAGGCAAGGATCGGGTTCATGACCAGCGCGACCGTGTAGCCGTTTCCTTCGGACAGAAAGTTGTTGAGGATGCCTGGCTCCTGGTCATGAACGATGACCACGGTGCCGGCTGAGGCTCCTTCTGTGGTCGCCGTCGCGGACGGGCCGACGACGAGAGTCCCGACGACTGCAATGAGACCCGTCAGGAGCAGCAATGAACGTTTACGCATGTATTCCCTCCGTGTGGGATTGTGTACTGCCATCCACCCGCCGCGGCGCAAGCCGAACCGCTCCGCTCAACGCCGCGAAGGTGCATGATCATAAGTCTGTGACGTCCCGCAACGGATTTCGTTAGGAGGGAGTGAAACGTGCGCATCCCCCGTCCGGATGACCCGCGGGAGACCGGATTCCACGTCGCAGCCGAAGATGCGGCCCAGCTGGCAGTCGGAATCCGCCCGCTCGTGGAGCGTGCGGAGGGGGTGCCGTGGTACGAGCTCGGGAACGACGCCGATCGTGCCGCGCTCTCGCTGTGCCGGCTCCGGCGTGCGAGCGCCGCCCAAAGCGGCGGATCGCAACATGGTGACGAGGCTGTCCGCATCGTGCTCGCTGAAGCCAGCCCCGAGGCGCTCGTGTGGATCGCGAGCCGGGCGATCTCGTACATGGACGAGAACGGCTATCCGGAGACCGTCGAGCGCTGGTTCCCGGAGGAAACCGAGCCCGACGCCTGAGCACCGAAGCCGTCATCGGTCCCTCCGCCAGAGCAGGAGACCCACCGGCAGGAACGTTGCGAGGACGAGGTAGGGAGCGAGTGCGGTCCGTCCGCTGCTCTCCCCTCGGGCAACGGTCGGGCCATCTCCGAGAAGCTCTCTGGTCTTCCGGATCGCAGCCAGGAGATCGTCGTCCGGGTACACATTCCCGCTCGTCGCCTTCGCGAGGCGCTCGAGAATCGCGCGAGACGAGGGATCGGGCAGGTACTGCGGTTCGGGCACGCCTCGAGCGAAGACCCGCTCATCCGGGTGCCAGAGATGGATGAACACGGTCTCGATCGCCGGACGCGCTCCGAAGACCTTCGCCAGGCGCGCGTTCGAGACCGGCACGCTCTCGCCGTCGGTGAAGACGACGAGCACCCGTTTCTGCTTGGTCGGCGAGAAGAAGCGCAGGCCCCTGATTCCCGCCAATGCATCCAGGCTCGTCGCGCTGGTGGCAACGCTCGAGCGTGGAGGCGGCCGCTCGATTCCGATCGCGCGCTCCAGCGTCGCCACCGAGACGTCCAGGTCGATGGTCGGAAAGAGATGCGGCAACACCCGGTCGGTCAGCGAAGCGACGCCGACCGGCACGTCGGGAAGCGACGCGCGCATCGCAATCGCTGAGCTCTTCGCCCGGTCGATGCGCATCGGCAGCGCCACGCTCCTCTGGGCGAGCATCGAACGTGACACGTCGACGACGAGGAACACCTCGGCGTCGGTGCGCTCCTGTCGGACCTTCGTCTGCTCGATGACCGGCTGAGCCGCGGCGAGGCCGACGAGGGCGCCCGCGGCGAGCAGCGCACCCAGGGCTGCGAGCAGGCGGCGCAGCGACGTCTCCAAGATGCCGAGTTGTCGACGGACGTGTTCAGCGCGCCTGCGGATCCAAAGCGACGCCGCCAGAGGGACGAAGACGCCGATCGCGACGAGCGCAGCGAGCGGCGTCAGGAAGGTCAAGCTTGTGGCAGTCATCGTCCGTCAGTAGCCCGTGCCTGGGTCGCCTGTGCCCGCACCCTGGGAGCCGGCGCCGCCGGGCGTGGGGTTCTGCCCCCCTGACGCCTCGGTCAGCTGCAACCCACGACTGCGCTGGAGCGCCACCTCGAGGTTGAACTTCGCCTCGTCGTTCTCGGGGTCAAGCGCAATCGCGAGCTGGAGGCTGGCGATCGTGCTCTCGATCAGCGGGAGGCGGTCCTGCGTCTCGGTGGCGACGCGCGCGAGGCCGAGCGCGCCGAGGAGACCGGCGGCCCGCGACCTCCGCCTGCGATCGCCTGAGCCTGTGGTGATTACCTCCAGCCGTGCCTCGGCCGCGTTGCGGAGCAGTGCGATCTCCGGATCGGAGACCGTGGTGTCGTCGAGCCGGGCGAGCCGGAAGGAGCGGAGGGCGAGCCTGAAGTCGACGTCGTCGCCGACGTCGAGGAGCTCTCGGGCGGCGCCGAACGGCAGAAGCGTGTCGGGCTGCCAGGAGTCGGACGCCTCGGGGGATACCCGGTAGCGGACGTCGCCTGCCGGCATGGCCTCCCGCCAGCGCAGCACGTCATGCGCGACGAGCAGGAGGGTGATCGCGAGCACGAAGCACAGTGCGGCTGCCATCGCCATGACCGCGCGTCTACCGAATGAGCGCTTCATCGGGCAACCTCGGCTCGGGGGAGCGCGAGGCGTCCGGCGAAGCGCTCGTGGAGAGCCAGCGCGAGAAACAGGAGGCATCCGAGGACGAGTAGCGCGACCGGCGTCTGGCCCCCAGCCTCGCTCGTGACGGGCACCTCGGTTTCCGACGAGATCGGCGCCGCGAACGCATCCTCCTCGAGCAGACCCGCGAAGAGCTGAAGCGCGAAGCTCGAGGGCGCAAGACCGAAGACCCTCAGCTCGATCGAGCTGTCGCGAAGCCCCTCGACGGTCCGAGCGAGCGGGGGAACGTCTTCCGGAGCCGTCTCCAGATCGCTGATGAGCAGGATCGAGCCGTTCTCGACTCCGTCGCGCTCGAGCATTCCTCTCGCGAGGTCGAGCGCCGACGAGATGCGCGTCCCGGCTCGAAACGTCTGCGCCCACGGATTCACCGGAGGCCCCAGCCGAGGCGGCACGAGTAGGCGCAGCATCGGTCGCAGCGCGGAGGCGGGGGTACCCGGCGGGAGGAGCTCGTAGGCCACGTCCGAGAAGACGACGAGGCCGATCGATGCGTCCTCGGCGATCAGGCGGCCAAGCGCGCCGCGGACGACGTTGTAGTCCTCGTCCGCGATCGAGAGCGACAGATCGACGACGACGACGCCGGTCGTCTCGCTCGGAATCAAGGCCTGCTCGCGAGTGTCCAGGTTGCTAGCCGACGCGGCCGCGGCGGCGAGAAGCCCCACGGCGCCTGCCCCGAACACGAAGCGGAGGAGCCGGGTG
>JBBDMN010000139.1:2378-4277 GCA_040878305.1 Gaiellaceae bacterium | reverse complement strand
CGGCGCCCATCATCCGCCTCGCGACGGGCGATCATCCCGAGACGAGTTCCTCATCCCCCGCCACTCCGGGATGCCCTTGACGACGAAGAGCTGCTCGCCCGGCAGGACGTAGCCGATCCTCCTCGCCTCGCGCTGCGTCGCTTCGAGGCTCGTCGAGCTCGCTAGCCGCCGCTCCAGACCGGACTTGGTGACGAGTAGCCCGTCCACCTCGGTCTGCCTCGCCTCGAGATCGTTTCGCGTCTCGAGATAGGAAGCGAGCGGCTGGTAATAGAGGTAGAGGGCTACCCCCACGAGCGCAGTCAGCCAGACGAGGCGAAGCCGTCGCCGCGACTTCGGTGTGCGCTTCTTCGATTTCCTCGGGCGTCTCTTCGCGGAAGTAGTCCTCGCCACAGCGAGGTCTTCCACATACGCCTGAACCTCCCTCCCCGATGTAGGGGGCGAGGAAGCCCCCTACGCCGTGTCGACCTTGATCACGTTCGTCGATCCGGGGATGTTCACGGCGGTTCCGGCGGTGAGGACGACGCGGTCGCCCGCTTCCACGATCCCAGCCTCGCGCGCGGCCTCGATCGAGCTTTGCCAGAGATCGTCGACGTCGGAGGACTCTGGGATAACGAGCGGGGTCACCCCCCACTCGATCGCCATGTGCTGGAGCGAGCCGACGACGTGCGTCAACGCGACGATCGGTCTGCGCGGGCGGAGGCGTGCAACCGCCGAAGCCGTCCGTCCGGTGAACGTCGGGACGAGGATCGCCTTCGCCGCCAGTGCTTCCGCGAGATCGCAGGCCGCATTCGACATCGCGCGTCCGACGGTCGGAGACTCGGCAGCACCCGGCAGCTGGTGGCGGTAGCCGAGGCTCGGCTCGACGGCCAGCGCAATCTGCGCCATCGTCTCCACCGCCGCGACCGGATACTCGCCGATCGCGGTCTCGGCAGAGAGCATCACGGCCGAGGTTCCGTCGAGGATCGCATTCGCGACGTCGGAGGCCTCGGCCCGGGTCGGTTCCGGCCGGTGCACCATCGTCTCGAGCATCTGCGTCGCGGTGATCGCAGGCTTCCCACGCTCGAGCGCCGCCAGGATGATGCGCTTCTGCAGGAGCGGGACGTCTGCCGCGCCGACCTCGACGCCGAGATCGCCCCGCGCGATCATCACCGCGTCGGCCTCCTCGAGGATCTCCTCGAGCGCGAACACCGCCTCCTTCAGCTCGATCTTTGCGATCACCCACGCCGCCGAGCCGGCCGCCTCGATCTTCGCGCGAAGAGCGGCGACATCGGCCCGCGAGCGGACGAACGACTGAGCGACGTAGTCGACCCCCAGCTCGAGCGCGAACTCGAGGTCCGCGAAGTCCTTCTCGGTCAACGACGGCACCGGCAGAGGAACGCCTGGGACGTTGACACCCTTGTGTGGCTCGACGACGCCGCCCGTGACGACGCGGCACATTGCCCGGCCGTTCTCCATCCGCTCGACCCGGAGTCGCACATGTCCGTCGTCGACGAGGATGTCGTCGTCGGACTCGAGCACTCGGCCGAGTACCGACGGCGCAACGGGCAGATCGTCGGTGCGTGCCGAATCGGCGTCCGCGACGACGATCTCATCTCCGACCTCGAGCTCGATGGGCGCCGAGAGCTCGCCGATCCTGAGCTTCGGCCCCTGGAGATCGGCGATCACGGCGAGGGGTCGCCTAAAGGCGGACTGTGCATCCCGGATGCGCCTCGCGCTGACGCCGTGGTCCTCGTGGGTGCCATGCGAGAAGTTGAGGCGTGCGCCGTCCATCCCGGCCTCGATCAGACGGGAGATCATCTCCTCCGAAGAGGAGGCGGGACCGAGCGTGGCGACGATCTTCGTCCTGCGGTCGAAAGCGACCATCGCGCTCAGGCTACAAGCGCCGGAAGACGCTCAACC
>JBBDMN010000139.1:0-2278 GCA_040878305.1 Gaiellaceae bacterium | reverse complement strand
CATGCGCCTGTGGACAAATCGGCGCACACTTTTCATCTTTACAGTGCCAGGCACTGTAAAGAACGCCCGCGTTCGGGCCGGCGGCAGATCTCAGGATCGCTGCCGGCGAAACGCTTCCCAGCCTGGATAGAGCGCCCTCTCCCCCAGCTCCTCCTCGATCCGCAGGAGCTGGTTGTACTTCGCCACGCGGTCGGTGCGCGAGGGCGCGCCCGTCTTGATCTGGCCGGCGTTCACCGCGACGGCGAGGTCGGCGATCGTCGTGTCCTCGGTCTCCCCGGAGCGGTGCGAGATGACCGTTCCGTATCCCGCCTTCTGCGCCACGGCGATCGTGTCGAGTGCCTCCGAGAGCGTCCCGATCTGGTTCACCTTGACGAGAATCGCGTTTCCGACACCATCGGAAATCCCGCGCTCCAGGAACGCGACGTTCGTCACGAACAGGTCGTCGCCGACGAGCTGGACGTTGTCCCCCAGCCGCTGGGTCAGGGTCTTCCAATCCGCCCAGGCGTTCTCGTCCAGCCCGTCTTCGATCGACACCAGCGGGTAGCGCTCGGCGAGCGAGGCGTAGAAGGCGACCATCGCGTCGGGGTCGAGCGTTCGCCCCTCACCCGCGAGCTCGTAGCCGCCGTCGTGGAAGATCTCGCTTGCGGCGGGGTCGAGAGCGATCCCGATCCGCTCGCGGTGACCCGCCCGCTCGGCGGCCTCGAGGATCGCCTCGATCGCCTGCTCGGTCGACTCGAGGTCGGGAGCGAATCCACCTTCATCGCCCACACCCGTCGCGAGGCCGCGCTCGTGCAGCACCGCCTTCAGGTGGTGAAAAACCTCGACTCCGAGCTGGAGCGCCTCGGAGAATGTCGCCGCCCCCGCGGGCACGACCATGAACTCCTGTAGGTCGAGCCGGTTCTGGGCATGCGCCCCGCCGTTGATCACGTTCAGCATGGGGACAGGAAGCGTCCGCGCCTCCTCTCCTCCGAGCGAGCTGTAAAGCGGTAGACCGGCCTCGGCGGCTGCAGCCTTGGCCGCCGCGAGCGAGCAGCCGAGAATCGCGTTCGCGCCGAGCCGGCTCTTGTTCGGCGTGCCATCGAGCTCGACAAGCAGCTGATCGAGCGCGCGCTGATTCTCGACATCGGCTCCCTTCAGCGCGTCCGCGATCTCGCCGTTCACGTTCGCGACCGCTCTCGAGACGCCCTTGCCCAGGAACGACGCGAGATCGCCGTCGCGAAGCTCGACAGCCTCGTGCTCGCCTGTCGACGCGCCCGAAGGCACCGCCGCGCGCCCGAGCGAACCCGAGTCGAGGCGAATATCCACCTCGACAGTCGGATTGCCGCGTGAGTCGAGGATCTGCCGCCCGTGGACATGCGCGATCGCGGTCATCCAAGCTCCTCCTTGGCGCGCTCGTAGTACGAGTCCTGGGTCTCGAGGTCGAGGGCGCGCCACTCCTCATTGTTCTCTCCCGCCAGCTCGGCCGCCCGCTCGACCCGCTCGACGAAGCGTCGAGTCGTCGCCCGCAAGGCAAGCTCGGGATCGACGTTTAGCCGGCGCGCAACATTGACGACGGTGAAGAGGAGGTCGCCCAACTCGGCGAAGATCTCCGCGTCCGGCTCGGTCTCGGGAAGTGGCACACCGGCCTCCTCTACGGCTGCCTCGAGCTCGCCGAGCTCCTCGCTCAGCTTGTGCAGCGGCCCCTCGAGATCGGGCCAGTCGTACCCGACCGCGGCAGCGCGGCCCTGGACTTTGCGCGCCTGCAGTAGCGCAGGAAGCGACTCCGCCACGGAGTGGAAGACTCCTTCCCTCCCCTCCTGCTCGGTCTTGATCGCCTCCCACCGTTCGCGCACCCGCCCGGCGGTTCGTACCTCCGCGTCCCCGAAGACGTGCGGATGGCGGCGAATCAGCTTGGCATGCACGTCACGGGCGACCGCCTCGAGATCGCCTTCCCCGCGCTCCTCGAGGAGCAGGGAGAGGAAGTAGACCTGGAAGAGGAGATCGCCGAGCTCGCCTCGCAGCTCCGCGTCGTCGCCGGAGATTGCTGCGTCAGCGACCTCGTAGGCCTCCTCGACCGTGTGCGGCACGATCGTAAGCGCGGTCTGCTCCCGGTCCCACGGACAGTCCTGCCGAAGGCGCCGGGTCAACTCCTGGAGGTCGAGGAGCGCCTCGGCGAGAGGAGAGCTCATTTCGGAATGATCGCCCGTCGCGAGGCGGATGATGGGCGTCGTCGCGAGGCAAGGACGCAGGGAGCGCCCATATCGAGGTAGATATGGGCGCGACTGAGGACGCAGCATCG
>JBBDMN010000138.1:0-4284 GCA_040878305.1 Gaiellaceae bacterium | reverse complement strand
CCGAGGACGTACAGCTTCCCGCCCGCGCCCACCGCGGTTGTGTGGTGAAGGCCGACCGGCAGGTCAGGAAGCCTGCGCCAGCTGTTCCGAGCGGGGGCATACGCGTCCGCCCGCTTCGATGCGCCCCGATCGCCGGTGAAGCCTCCCAGCACCATGATCTCGCTGCCGACGGTCGCAGCTGCCACCTCGGTGCGAGGGAGTGGCATCGGCGCGCGCTCCTCCCAAGCGCCCGAGGTGGCGACTCCAAGAGGCGCGAGCACGAGCGCGAGAACGACGCACGCAAGCCTCACGACGACCAGGGTACGCACTACGCTGGGGCAACGACCAGCGTGAGGCCCTCGACTTCCCGAACGACGACGCGCGTTCCTGCGTCACATCCTCCTCCGCAGCGCGCCTGCCAGATCTCTCCCCGAATCTTCACCTGCCCGGCCGGCCAGAGGTCGCCGATCGCGACCCCCTCCTGACCGATGAGCGAGTCGACCCCGACCGAGGCTCGGCGGCGCTTCGACCACCAAATGAAGGCGCCCGTCTCGGCGATGTCGAGCGCCGCGCCGACGCCGACCGCCACGAGGCCCCACGGCGAGGGAAGGACAAAGAGCGCGAGCAGGATCGCGATGAGGACGAGCACGCTCGGAGCGTAGGCGACAACCGAGGTCAGGCTGAAGCCTGATCCCGGCGCCCTGCAGAATCCGGCGTGAGGCTTAGGCCTGACGCCCCGGTCTACGCTTCGGCGGGGGCGGCTTCTTCGCGCCGTGCGCGAGGCGGTGCGAGCGGGGTAGAGACCGGCTCGAAGTCCACGAGCTCGAGGTACACCATGTCCGCTGCGTCGCCCTGCCGCGGGCCGAGCTTGACGATGCGCGTGTAGCCGCCGGGGCGCTCGGCGAACCTCGGCGCGATGTCCGCGAAGAGACGGTGGACGACGTGGTTCGAGCGAAGCGCGGCGAGCGCCTGCCGGCGGGCATGCAGATCGCCGCGCTTCCCGAGCGTGATCATCTTCTCGGCGAAGGGCTTGACCGCCTTCGCCTTGGCCACGGTCGTCTGGATGCGGCCGTGCTCGATCAGGGCGCCCGCGAGATTCGAGTAGAGCGCCTTGCGATGGGCGGAGTCCCGCCCGAGCTTCTTGCCAGACCGCTGGTGTCGCATCGCCCTAGACTTACCCCGCGTCCTCGCCCTTGAGCATCAGCCCGTGAGCGGCGAGCGAGGAGCGCACCTCTTCGATCGACTTGCGGCCGAAGTTCGGGATTGCAACGAGCTCCGCCTCCGACTTGGAGGTGAGGTCGCCGATCGTCTCGATCCCGACGCGCTTCAAGCAGTTGTACGAGCGGACGCCGAGCTCGAGCTCCTCGATCGGGAAGTTCTCCATCCCGTGCGTGACGGGGGCCTCCGCGGCCATTTCCGCCGTTGCTTGTCCCAAGCTCTCGAGGTCGAGGTCCGTGAAGATCTTGAGTTGGCGGATGAGGATCTCGGCGGCCTGGCCGATCGCATCGCGCGGATCGAGCGAGCCGTCGGTGGTGACGTCGAGAACGAGCTTGTCGTAGTCCGTGCGCTGTCCGACACGTGCAGCCTCTACCTCATAGGCGACGCGCCGTACCGGTGAGAAGATCGAGTCGATCGGGATCACGCCGATCGTCGTCTCGGGGCCACGGTTCAGCTCGGCCGGAACGTAACCGCGTCCGCGGCCGATGGTGAGCGTCATCTCGAGCTTGCCCTTGTCGGAGACGTGCGCGATCTCGAGCTCCGGGTTCAGGATCTCGAGGTCGGCAGGCGCCTCGATGTCGGCGGCCGTGACGACTCCCGAGCCCTTCTTGGCGATGTAGACCTCGATCTCGGGCGAAGCCCCGTGCAAGAGCACGATCAGGTTCTTGAGGTTGAGGATGATGTCCGTGACGTCCTCGCGGACGCCCGGGAGCGTAGTGAACTCGTGGGCGACGCCCTCGATCTTCACCGCCGTCACCGCGGCACCCTCGAGAGAGGAGAGCAGCACGCGACGGAGCGAGTTGCCGAACGTGTGGCCGAAGCCGCGGTCGAGCGGCTCGATCAGGAAGACGCCGCGATGGTCGTCGGCCTCCTCGTGGGCGATCCGCGGAGTCTGGAAATCCATCAGGCTGGTTCGTGTAGCCAAGTCGATCCTTTCTGGTTCAGTCCAGGGCCGGGCATACCCGGCCCCTACAGCGTTTACTTGGAGTAGAGCTCGACGATCAGCGATTCTTGGACGGGGACGTCGATCTCGTCCCGCTCGGGGAGCCTGAGCACCTTGCCCATCAGGCCGTCGTGGTCGGCCTGGAGCCAGGGCGCCACAGATGCAGTGAGATCGGTGGCGTCGCGGACGAGCTGCTCGACCGGACTGCCTTGCTTGAGCGAGATCACGTCGTTTTCCCGCACGCCGTAGCTCGGGATGTTGACCCGCCGGCCGTTGACCTGGAAGTGGCCGTGGCGGACGAGTTGGCGCGCCTGCGCGCGAGAGCCGGCGAAGCCTAGGCGGTAGACGACGTTGTCCAGCCGAGTCTCGAGCATGCGGAGCAGGCTCTCGCCCGGGGCTCCCTGCCCACGGCTCGCCTTCTCGTACGTGATGCGGAACTGCTTCTCGAGCAGGCCGTAGTACCGCCGCGCCTTCTGCTTCTCCCGCAGCTGGAGCAGGTACTCGCTCTGCTTGATGCGGCCGCGGCCGTGCTCGCCCGGCGGATAGCTCCGCCGCTCGACCGCGCACTTCTCGGTCAGGCAGCGCTCGCCCTTCAGGAAGAGCTTCAAGCCTTCCCGGCGACAGAGGCGGCACTTGGGTCCAAGATCGCGAGCCACTAGACGCGCCTCCGCTTCCTCTGCCGAACTCCGTTCAGCCGCGAAAAGTGCTCCGCACTTTCCGCGGGGGAGAGCGAAGAAATATAAGAACGCATCAAACCCTCCGCCTCTTCCGTTGCCGAACTCCGTTGTGCGCCTGCGGTGTGACGTCCTTGACGCCGAGGATCTCGAGCCCGGCGGCCTGGAGCGAGCGAATCGCGGTCTCGCGCCCGGAACCCGGGCCCTTGACGAACACCTCGACCTTCTGAAGGCCGTGCTCCATCCCCTTGCGGGCGGCGTTGTCGGCGGTCACCTGCGCAGCGAACGGCGTCGACTTGCGCGAGCCCTTGAAGCCCGCCGAGCCGGCCGACTCCCAGACGATGACGTTGCCCTCGCGGTCGGTGAGGGTGACAATCGTGTTGTTGAACGACGTCTTGATGTGTGCCTGACCGATAGCGATGTTCTTCTTGACCCGGCGTCGAGTGCGACCCCGAGCCGCGGAAGACCTGCGAGGAGGAGCCACTACTTAGCCCTCTTGCCGCGACCGACGGCCTTCGTCGGGCCTTTGCGCGTGCGCGCGTTCGTCTTCGTCCGCTGCCCGCGAACCGGGAGCCCGCGTCGGTGGCGAACGCCGCGATAGCTGCCGATCTCGGTCAGGCGCTTGATCGCCTGGGCTCGGTTTCGTCGCAGGTCGCCCTCGACCTCGAGATCCGAGTCGATGTACGAGCGGAGCTTCGTGACCTCCTCGTCTGTCAGATCACGCACCTTCTCGTTCGGATCGAGCTCGAGGACGCGGCAGATCTTCTGCGCGGTCGAGGGCCCGATGCCGTAGATGTAGGTGAGCCCGATCTCGAGCCGCTTCTGGGTCGGAAGGTTGACGCCTGCAATTCGTGCCATGTGTTCCTAGCCCTGCCTTTGCTTGTGCCTGGGGTTCGAGCAGATGACGATCGTCCGGCCGTGCCGCTTGATCACGCGGCAGCGCTCGCACATCGGCTTGACTGAGGGGCGTACTTTCATCGGGTTCTCGCTACTTCAGGCGAAAGGTGATCCGGCCGCGCGTGAGGTCGTAGGGAGAGAGATCGAGCCTGAGCCGGTCGCCGGAAAGGATGCGGATGTAGCCGTTGTGCATCTTCTCGGAGATCCTGGCGAGCACGTCGTGACCGACTTCCAGCTGCACCCGGAACATGGTGCTCGGGAGCGCTTCGACCACTTCGCCTTCGACCTCGATCTTCTCTTCCTTGACTGCCACTGTCGTGTCCAGCCTCAACCTCGTGCAGAGCCCACGCCTTTCGATCGCTGGTGGAAAACTGAGTCGGTGTCAGGCGTAAGCCGAACACCACGGCGGCGCAAACATGCCGCCCCAAGCCGCGGCCGGTCATCGTAGCAGAGCCGCTCGTTGTTCTTTGGCGCAGACTGGAATCCGCTCGCGCGGATTCCAGTCGCGCAGAATCCCTAAGTGGGCTATCCGGATGCCTCACCTTTGTGAGTAATGGCGCTATTCCATCCGGT
>JBBDMN010000137.1:1367-23279 GCA_040878305.1 Gaiellaceae bacterium | reverse complement strand
AGCACGATCCGATTGACGGAGGACGCGACCCTGCGTCCGTGATCGCGGTTCGTCTCTCGACGTAGGCCATGGAGCCGACGTGCTCCGACGCCTGGTTCGAGACGTTCGCCCGGCCGGACGATGTACAGACGGCGCGGGAAATCGCCTTTCTGCTCAGCGTCCTGCCAGCACCACCCGCCTCGGTGCTCGACGTGCCTTGTGGATTCGGGGCGACGCGCGTGCGCTTGCTGAGCGTGGCTACGACGTGACAGGCGTCGACACGGCGCCCGTGGCTGCAGCGGAAGTACGACGTACAGGCATCGAGGTCTACGAGCTCGACATGCGGCCGTCTGCGCGAGCTTCCGGGGTCGTTCGACGCCGTCATCTGCATGTGGGCGAGCTTCGGTTGGTTCGGCGAGGCGACGAACGTGGACGTGCTGGCGCAGATGACGGAGAAGACGCGGCCGGGGGGTGTGTTGGTCCTCGACGTCTACGACCCCGCTTGGTTTCGAGCGCATCAGGGCCCGCACGTGATCGAGCGAAACGGCCGTGTTGCCCACGGACACAGGCACGTAGCGGACACGCGGCTGCACACGACGCTCGACTACGAGGACGGTTCGCAGGACGCGTTCGAATGGCGACTCTACGAGCCGGACGAACTGTCCGCGCTCGGTACCGAGCTCGGGCTCGACTGCGAAGTCATGTGCGCCGAGCTCGACCTCGAAGCCAAGCCCGCGGGCGACACACGGCGAATGCAGCTGGTCTTCCGACGCGCCTGAATGGATACTTCCGGCATGTCGACGGCGTGGGAGAAGCTCGTCGCAAACGTGACCGCTCGCCACCCGGTGCGCGAGTCGAAGATGTTCGGGATGCCCTGTCTCAAGCGCGAGAACGGCAAGGTCGTCGCCGGGTACTGGAAGGACGGCGGACTGACGGTCAAGCTCACGGACGAGACTGCGCGTGACCAGGCGCTGGCGATCCCCGGCGCCGATCTCTTCGACCCCGGGATGGGACGCGTGATGCGCGAGTGGGTACACGTGCCCGCAGGGCAATCCGGAGTGTGGGAGCGGCTCGTGGAGCAGGCGATCGGCTGAGTGGACGAGCCGATCATCCTGCTTCCCGGCGAGGGCGAGGTCCTTGTCGACCTGCCGCCGTGGTCGAGTCTGATCAAGGTCGCGCGTCACGAGCTCCTGCTCTTCGAGTCGTCCTTCGGCCCCGGCGAGCGCGGAGCGGCACCGCACATCCATCGTGAGCACGCCGATGCCTTCTATGTCCTCGGCGGCGAGCTCTCGTTCCAGATGGCCGACGAGCCGCGCTCGTTGCCCGTGGGCTCGTTCGTGCTCGCGCCGCCAAGGCTCGTTCACGGGTTCGAGGTCGGTCCCGACGGCGCCCACTACCTCAACCTCCATGTACCGGGCGATGCGTACGCAAAGCTCGCCCGCGCGCGGCGCGATGGCATCGAGTTCGACAAGGCATCCAGCCAGACGACGCGTTCTTCGAGCGTCATGATGTCTTCGATCCGGACTGATTGCTCGATTCCCCCGCAACATCCGCGGCACGAAGGGCTACAGTCCGTCCATGAAGCAGATCTGGCAGGGCCGCGCGCTGCAGGTTGCCGCGAAGTACGGTGACCAGGCCCCGATGGCCGCCGTGTGCTGCAACGCCTGTCGAACCTGCACAGCGACCAATCTCCTCGCGCTTGCCATGGGCGCGGGGCTCGGCGCCCTTTACGCCGTTGGGCGTTTCACCAAGCGCATTACCAGGTTGACTTAGGCGTTCTGGGTGAACCAGCAACTCTGCTCGCGATCCCTATAGACGCAGACGTTCCTGCCACTCTCGAGAACGACCTCGAAGTAGCGCCGGTCGACAGCCTCCTCCGTCCACCAGCGGTCGACGACGCGCCACTCCTCGCGCACGAGCGTTACGTGCTCGCGGTTCACGACCCGCGGCGTCCCGCCCGGCCCTGCCTCGACGAGCGCCGGACGCGGCGCGTTTAGTCGTCCCGCGGCACTAGCGGGGGGGAAACCATGTTTCCCCCGCGAGCCCCCTTCTTTTTCGCGGTGTACGCTCAGCGCTTGGTGGGCCTGCGCGGGAATGAATCCCGCTCCGGCCGCATCGCTGTGCGCACAGGTAAACGTCGAAAGACGAGTTCCCGCTCTGTGCTCGCTCATTCGTCCCGCGGAACGACAAACGCGCGGGTCTCTGGAATCCGCGACCACGGCGCCACCTCCACCACGGCGCACACCGATCCTGTCCCCGTGCTTGCACGCACCTGGCGAAGGCCTTCGCGCAGACGTCCGGCCGCTTCCTCCCCTGCGGGCTCTACGAGCGCGAGTTGCTGTCCCTTGTGCTCCGCCAGCTCGACGACCTCGAGGCGGAGCTCGATGATCGGGGCAGGGAGCTCCTGAATCTTCGCTCCAAGCGCCAGGCGCAGGCGCGGAAGCTCGGCCGTGGCGTCACGGAGCGTGACCGCACGCCGCCAGGAACCGCCATCGACGAGCCGGGCGACCAGAGCCAGTTTTCTGAACGGTCGCCCGGCTCGTTCGGGGCGGGCGAGCAGGCGCTCGAGGAGGGAGCCGAGTGCCCGGCGCAGCGTGAGCTCGTTCCCGACCGCATCCGGGAAGACGAGCGCCTCGGCGAGCTCGGCCGCCGGCTTTCGCCCACGTACCTTTGCCTTCCTGCCGCCGCGCGCTAGCCGCCAGGCCTGACGCCCATCGGCACCCAGCCTCTCCGCGACCGCACCGCTCGGGAGCTGTGCGAGCTCCCCGATACGGCGCAGACCGAGTCCTTCGAGCTCCGCGTAGCGCTCGCTCGTCATGGGGAGCAGCGAGAGTGGTAGCGGCTCGAGGAACGATTCCTCCTCTTTCTCCGCGACGATCAGGATCTGACCAGGCCGCGCCACGCTCGCTGCCGCGAGAGCAGTGAAGCGGCGCCCGGCGGCGCCGATGCGCGGGTCCCACGTCGAGCCCGCGGCGACAAGCGCGCGCTCGAGCGCCGGCTGCACGCCTCCGTACAACCGCTCGACCCCGCGCGTCTCGAAGACGACGACGCCGTGCTCGACCGGATCGACGGCGAAGCCCGCATCCTCGAGACGACGCAGCACCTCTTCCCACTCCCGTTCGACAATGGCCGGATCACGTTCGACGAGAACGAGCTCCGGACACGTGGCGAGCGACTCCCCCATGCGCATCCCGGGCTTGACCCCTACAGCCTCGGCGGCCGAGGTCACCGGACCGAGCAGTTGCTCCTCCCCCGCATCCGGCGCGAGGGCGGCAGGCACGAGAGCGAGCCGCGGACGCGTGCGCAGCGCCGCTCTCAGCTCGAATCCAGGGATGAGGAGGCACGCGATCACAGGAACATATGTTCTATACGAACGTACGTTCTCCTGTCAAGGCTAGGATCTCACAAGAGAGTCACATGAGGGTCAAAAAGTCGTACCGAGCTGGGCGATCGAGCGAGCTCGAGTAGTTGCCTGAGATCGAGGTTCATCCGGCTACACCCGTCCGTTGGGATGACGTCGTCGACCTCTTCGAACGCCGCGGGCCTCGCGGTGGCACGCCGCAGACGAACGGCTGCTGGTGCCAGTTCTGGCACCTCCGCGGGAAGGCGTACTGGGCCGGCCACGGTGAGAAGAACCGAAAACGGTTGGAAACCGAGATCCGCAACGGCAGCGAGCCCGGCCTGCTCGCATACGCCGACGATGTTCCGGTCGGTTGGTGCCGGCTCGGCCTCCGCGAGACCTTCGAGCGCCTCGAGCACTCGCCGAAGCTCGCGCGCGTGGACGACCAGAACGTCTGCTCGGTCGTCTGCTTCTACGTCCACCCTTCCGCGAAGCGGAACGGGGTCGCCTCGGCTCTCCTCGACGCCGCGATCGCCCGCGCTACCACGAACGGCGCTCCGATTCTCGAGGGCTATGCGGTTCGAGAAGGCCACATGAACATCGATGCGTATACGGGCTACCTCCCGATGTTCCTGGAAGCCGGCTTCAAAGTCGTACGGGACGCCGGTCGCCGCACGATCGTCCGCCGTAGCCTCGTCTGACTCTCCGCTGGCTACAAAGGCATCTTCCGCGTGAACGGCTGGTACTCCAAGCTTCGCGGGTGACGCCAAAGCTCCTCGACCAACGGAGTGCGAGAAAGCTCCTCGAGCAGCACGGTTGGCGAATGACGAGAGGCGGCAAGCACGTCGTAAAGATGGAGAGGCCAGGGAACCGTCCGATCACGCTTCCGCACCACGGCGGAGGAAAGTATGGCAAGGGATTGACCGCAGCGATTTTGCGAGAGGCGGGACTAAACTGAGCGCGATGGCAGAACGTGAGTTTCGCGTGTTTGTCCACGAGGAGGACGACTCGTACTGGGCTGAAGTCGAGGGCCTACCGGGATGCTTCGCTTCAGGTCAGGATCTCGACGAGCTTCGCGAGGCGGTCGTCGAGGCGATCACGCTCTATCTCGGCGACGAAGAACCGGCTGCCGAGATTGCGCCGCCCCACCCGCCGAAAGGGCGCGTCGACGAGATGCGCGTTCTCGTCTCCGCGTAGTCACGCTCCCTTCTTCGCGGTGCGGTAAGACTCGGTCACGTAGGGGAGCCTGACGCCGTCGGGTCCCGCGCTCTCGTCGTAGAGGCGTCCGACCTCTTCCAGGATGAGCTCGCGCTCGGCAGCCGGGAGCTTCGCGCAATAGCTCCGCGAGAGCACGAGCTCGAGAAGCAGCTCGCGGTCGAGAGGCTGCTCGAAATGGAACATCGCGCTCTCGACGGGCCCGAAGAGGCCGCTTTCGTCGATCGGCCGCGATGCGTCGTTCTCCCCAACCCGCTCGTTCCCGATGATCTCGCTCAGTCGGGCGACCCACGGTTCGCCGTCATCGCGCGTGTTCCAAACCAGGGCGAGACGTCCTCCCGGCCGGAGAACCCGCGCGATCTCGGGGAGCGCGACCGGGTGGTCGAACCAGTGGAAGGACTGCGCGCAGGTGACAACGTCGGCGATGGCGTCCGGCAGAGGAATCACCTCGGCGTTGCCGAGAATCGCACCGGCACCTGGAGCAGCGGCGGGAAGCAGCTCGAGCATCTCCGGCAGCGGCTCGATCGCGGTTACGCGGTGTCCCAGCGCGACGAGCGCGCGCGTGAGCTTCCCCGTCCCGGCGCCCAGATCGACGACATCGCACGGCTCGTCCCCCGCGAGCCAGCGCACCGCCTTCTCGGGATAGCTGGGCCGCCCCCGCTCGTACGCGCCGGCGACCTCCGAAAAGACCGTGTACGGCCCGCGGGCGTTCGGGTCGCGGTTCACGATCACAGCGCGATCTCCGCTGCGCCGTCCCGCAGCGCTACGAGGCGCGGGACGACGTCGAGGACGCTCTCACGCGCGCAGAACGCGATGTCTTCCTCGAGCTCGGGCGCGTTCTCGAGCAGGTTCCGCCCGCTCTTCGAGGCGCGGAAGGCCTCCTCCGCCCCGCTCCAGGTCCCGGCGAGCCGCGCGGCTGCCTCGGAGGCGTCGGTTCGCTCCCATCCGAGAAGATCGACGATCCGGCCGGCGACGAAGGCGTCATCGAGGGCGAGCGTGCCCTGGACGCCGGCGCACACGACGACGGCATCTTCGCCCGCCGCTTGTGTCTCCTCGACGACCGACGCGAGATTGAGGAGCGACGCAGCGAACACTCGCTCGCAGCGCTGGGCCGCGGCGACGATCGCGCGGGTCCCGTTCGTTGTCGAGAGAATCAGCGGCCCGTCGCGGGACTCGAGGTACTCGCGAGGCGAGTTGCCGAGATCGAAGCCCGGGATGCGCACAGCGTTTCGCTCGCCCCCGAGGACGCCCTCGCCGAGCGCTTCCCGCAACGCTCGCGCTTCCTCGACCTCGGCCGTGCAGAAGACTCTTTCGTAGCCGGAGGCGAGCGCCTGACAGATCGTCGTCGTCGCGCGGATGACGTCGATGACGATTCCAGTCGGGGCTGCTCCGGCCTCGTCCGGTGTAAACGCGACGTGAACCCGCACGGGGGTACGCTAGCCGCGGTGGACGAGCCCCTTCGCTGCTACCGGCACCCGGAGCGGGAGACCCTCGTTTCCTGCACCGAGTGCGGCCGTGGGATCTGCCCGGACTGCATGACCTTCGGCCCGGTCGGAATACGCTGCCCTGACCACGCGAGCACCGGCGGGCGCGCAGCGGCTCCGAAGCGAACGGCCCGCAAAGCAACGGCATCACTCTCGCGACGAGGCCCGTTCGTGACGCAGGCGCTCGTCGGGATCAACGTCGGGATCTATCTCCTGCAGCTCGTCATGGGTGCAGGACTCACCGCGACGTCGGGGTGGATCTACGAGCACGGCGTCCTCGTCTCGAGCGCGATCGGCTCCGACGGCTCGCTCATCGGCGTGGCGGAAGGCGAGTGGTGGCGGTTGATCACGGCCGCGTTCCTGCACTACGGACCGCTCCACCTGGGAATGAACATGCTCGTGCTGTACATCATCGGTCCGGCGCTCGAGGAGTATCTCGGGCACAGCAGGTACGCGCTCCTCTACCTCGTGGCCGGGCTCGCGGGCTCGGCGGGGGCGCTGGTCTGGTCTCCGAACGCGCTCACTGTCGGAGCTTCGGGAGCGATCTGGGGGATCATGGGCGCGGCGCTCATCCTCGAGTGGAGAAAGATCTACGTGTTCGGCGGGCAGGCCATGGGACTGGTCGTCTTCAACCTGGCGATCACATTCCTCATCCCGGGGATCTCGATCGGCGGCCACGTCGGCGGGCTCGTCGGAGGCGGGATCTCAGCGCTCGTCTTCTCGAGCCTCAGGCGAATGCCCGCACTCGCCACGCTCTCCGTAGCGGCTGTCGGAGCCGCAAGCGTCGCGCTAGCGATCTCACAGGTGTAGCGCTAGCCGCCGATGGCGACAGCGGTGACGCCCGCCTCGGCGAGCGCGGCCTGCGCAGCCGCGAGCCGGGCGAGCGGCACGCGGTACGGGGAGCAGGAGACGTAGTCGAGACCGAGCCGGTGGCAGAACGCCACCGAGCGCGGCTCTCCGCCGTGCTCGCCGCAGATCCCGAGCTTGATAGCCGGCTTCGCGCCTCTCCCCCGCTCGACGGCGATTCGCATCAGATCGCCGACCCCGTCCTCGTCGAGCACCTCGAACGGGTTCCGCTCGAGGATGCCGTGCTCGAGGTAGTAGGTGAGGAACTTGCCCTCCGCGTCGTCCCGCGAGAAGCCAAGCGCGGTCTGCGTGAGGTCGTTCGTGCCGAAGGAGAAGAAGTCGGCCTCTTCGGCGATCTCATCGGCCCTTAGCGCCGCCCGCGGAAGCTCGATCATCGTCCCGCAGAGGTACGAGACGGTGGGCTCTTCAGCAGCGACTCGCTCAGTCAGCTCGCGAAGACGGGCAAGCTCTTCGCGGAATCCGACGAGCGGGTGCATGATCTCGACGAGCGGCGCCTCTCCCGTGCGCTCGGCAACGGCACGCGCCGCCCGGACGATCGCCCGCACCTGCATCTCGTAGATCTCGGGGAACTGGAGCCCGAGACGGCAGCCGCGCGTCCCGAGCATCGGGTTCGACTCGTGGAGTGAGCGGATGCGCTCGCGCATCGCATCGGAGGTGGCCTCCTCGAGCGGGGGCAGGAACTCGTGCAGCGGCGGGTCCAGCAGGCGAATCGTGACGGGGTACCCCGCCATCGCCTCGAAGATCCCCTCGAAATCGGCCTGCTGCATCGGGAGGAGACGGTCGAGCGCGGCGCGCCGCTCGTCCTCGTCGCGCGCGAGGATCATCTCGCGCACGATCGGAAGGCGGCCCTCGGCCATGAACATGTGCTCGGTGCGGCAGAGTCCGATCCCCTCGGCGCCGAACTCGCGGGCCTTCGCAGCGTCCTCCGGCGTGTCCGCGTTCGCGCGCACGCGCAGGCGGCGAATGTCGTCCGCCCAGCCGAGAATCGTCCCGAAGTTCTCGTCGATCGCCGGCGGCACGAGCGGCACCGAGCCGACGATCACGTCGCCGGTCCCGCCGTCGATCGTGATGATGTCGCCCGCGCGGAGCTCGCTCTCGCCGATCTTGACGGTTCCCGCCTTGTAGTCGATCGAGAGCCCCTCGCAGCCGGCAACACACGGCTTCCCCATTCCGCGTGCGACAACCGCCGCGTGGGACGTCATCCCGCCGTGCGCGGTCAGGACGCCGCGCGCCTGGATCAAGCCGTGGATGTCGTCCGGGGTCGTCTCCCAGCGGACGAGGATCACGTCCTCGCCGGCCTTGCCGCGCTCCTCCGCGGTGTCCGCATCGAGCACGATCGCGCCCGAGGCGGCTCCGGGTGACGCATTGAGGCCACGCGTCGCGACCTCGACCTTAGCGCTCGGGTCGATCATTGGGTGCAGGAGCTGATCGAGCTGCGCGGGGTCGATACGCGCGACCGCCTCTTCGCGAGAGATGAGCGTCTCGTCGACCATCTCCGCCGCAGCCCTGAGCGCCGCGGCCGCGGTGCGCTTTCCGGTTCGCGTCTGGAGGAGGTAGAGCTTGCCCTCCTCGACCGTGAACTCGATGTCCTGCATGTCTCTGTAGTGACTTTCGAGGCGGTCGAGCGTCTCCACCAGCTCCTCGAACGCGTTCGGCATCCGCTCGCGCATGCGCTCGATTGGCTCGGGGGTGCGGATCCCGGCGACGACGTCCTCTCCCTGCGCGTTCGAGAGGAACTCGCCGTAGAGACGGCGCTCGCCGGTCGCGGGGTCGCGGGTGAAGCAGACACCCGTGCCCGAGCTCTCGCCGCGATTGCCGAAGACCATCTGCACGACGTTGACCGCGGTGCCCATGTCGTCCGGGATCTCGTAGGTGCGGCGGTAGACCTGGGCGCGCGGCGAGTCCCACGAGTCGAAGACGGCGCGGTACGCGCGCCGGAGCTGCGCGGCGGCGTCCTGCGGGAACGAGTCGCCGGTCCGCTCCGTGTAGATCTGCTTGTAGGTCTCGACGAGCGCGCGGAGATCGTCGGCGGAGAGATCGACGTCCTGCTGCACTCCGCGCTCTGCCTTGAGATCCGTCAGAGCCTGCTCGAAGCGGTGGCCTTGCACCCCGTCGACGACCTCGCCGTACATCTGGATCAGGCGGCGATAGGAGTCGAGACCGAAGCGCTCGTTTCCGGTCGATGCCGCCAGCCCCTCGACCGCGACATCGTTGAGACCGAGGTTCAGGATCGTGTCCATCATCCCCGGCATCGAGACCGCCGCTCCCGAGCGCACGGAGACCAGTAGCGGGTCTTCGTCCGATCCGAACCGCTTCCCGGTGCTCTCCTCGAGTGCCGCGATGTGCTCCCCGATCTCGTCGTCGAGGCCGTCCGGCACGTTTCCGCCTGCCGCCATGTAGGCACGGCACGCGTCGGTCGTCACCGTGAATCCGGCGGGTACCGGGATGCCGAGCTGCGTCATCTCGGCGAGGCCGACCCCTTTCCCCCCGAGGAGCTCGCGGCCGCCGGCGGAGTCCTCGTCGAAGTCGAAGACGTAGCGCATTTGCGGGAGGAATCTACACTCGTCCGGATGCCGGGCCAGATCCTAGCCTGCGGGGGCGTCTCGCTCGGGAGCCGCTTCGACGATCTCGTGCTCGAGTGGGGCGGCCCGCGCGTGTGCTTCGTGCCGACCGCGAGCACCCATCCGGAGACGAGGCTGGTCTCGTTCTACGAGTCCTTTGCGCACCGGGCCGAGGCCAGTCACGTCACGTTCAACCCGTGGCCACGGCAGGATCTGCGAGAGCACATCCTCGCCCAGGACGCGATCTACGTCGCCGGGGGCTCGACGGCGAACATGCTTGCGGTCTGGCGCGTGCACGGCTTCGACCCGCTGCTCCGAGAGGCCTGGGACCGTGGAGCCCTGCTGTGCGGCTGGAGCGCGGGATGATCTGCTGGTTCGAGGCGGGTGTGACGGACTCGTTCGGTCTCGAGCTCGTTGGCATGCGCGATTTGCTCGGGTTCCTGCCCGGCAGCGCTTGCCCGCACTACGACGGTGAAGGGCGAAGGCGCGAGGTGTATCGGCAGCTGGTCGCAGACGGGTTTCCGGCGGGATATGCAGCCGACGACGGCGCTGCGCTCCACTTCGTCGGCACCGAGCTGCGCGAGGTGGTCGCCGTCCGCGAAGGGGCGCGCGCATACCGCGTCGAGGCTGGAGCGGAGACCCCGCTCGAACTGGGCCTTCTCGAGTGAAGAAGGTCGTCGTCATCGCGACCGCAAGCGGCAACGGGAAAACGACCGTCGGCCGGGCGCTGGCCGAGAAGCTCAGCGTCCCGTTCTACGAGCTCGACGCCCTCCACCACGGCCCGAATTGGGTCGAGCCGACGCTCCAGGACTTTCGGGCCCGCGTCGAGCCGATCGTCGAGTCGGATGCCTGGGTGATCGACGGCGCCTACCGCGGCAAGCTCGGCGATCTGGTGCTCGAGGGTGCGGACACCGTCGTCTGGCTCGACCTTCCGCTCCGGGTGTGGCTCCCGCGTCTCGTTCGGCGCTCCGCCCGCCGCGTGATCCGGCGCGAAGAGCTCTGGAACGGGAACCGCGAGACGCTCAAGGACGTGATTCACCCCCAGAACTCGGTCGTCCTGTATGCGCTCGGCAAGTACCGCCAGCAGCGTCGGACGTACGCCTCCGAGCTCGCACGCTTCCCGCTCGTGCGCCTCTGCACGCAGCGAGAAGTCGACGACTTCCTCAGGAGCGTCGAACGCGCGACCTGATGCGCCGCGTCTCGGTGATCACGACCGCCAGCGGCAATGGCGGGACGACGTTCTCGCGGGAGCTCGCGGCCCGGCTCGGCGTTCCCTTCCACGAGCTCGGCCTAGCTGGCGCAGGACCGGAATCCGCTAGCGCGAACTCCGGTCGCGCAAAATCCCTGAAGGCGTCCGCTTCGCGGCCGCGGCGCGCACCGGTCGAGGCGGTGGTGGCCACGGACGCGTGGGTAATCGACGGGTCGTACCAGAGCAAGCTCGGCGACTTCGTCTTCCGTCATGCAGACGTCGTGGTCTGGCTCGACCAGCCGATGCGAGTCTGGCTCCCTCGCCTCGTGCGGCGCACCCTTTGCTCGCGTGATCCGGCGCGAGGAGCTGTGGGGGACGAACCGAGAGTCGATCTGGAACGTCTTCTTCAGCCGCGACTCGTTGCTCCTGTTCACCGTTCGTCACTACCGGCGCCGACGCCGTCTCTACCCCGAGCGACTGGCTCCGTTCAACCTCGTCCGCCTGCGCAAGACGGCCGAGGTCGAGCACTTCCCTCCGTTCCGCGCGGCCCTCAAGCGCCAAGTAACAGTCTGTTACTTGGCGCGGTCGAGCTTCTTTCGCGTGCGTTCCCGGAGCTCGGCGACCCACGCGGCGGCCCTCAGCCCGAGCCAGATCGGGGTCAGGAGGACGTAGAAGACGAGGTCGCCGAGGACGAGCAGGAACCACCACAGCGCCATCCGCCGAAACGGGAGCCAGCCTTTCTCGCGGAGGTCGCCGCGGCCCCCGCGCGGCGGCCGGAACGGGTGCCGAAGCGGCGGTAGCCCCGGAGCGCCGTACGGGCTCGGATCGTCGTTCACGCTCGCGCCGCCCGGTTGCGTTTCTCGACCAGCCGGATGGCCCGCATCGCGGTTTCCTCGACGGAGAGCTCGGACACGTCGATGACTGGGCAGCCGAGCCGGCGGTGGATCGCCGAGGCTTCCTCGAGCTCCGCGTAGATGACCTCGAGCTCCGCGTAGCGCTTCTTGGACGCACCCATGCTGCGGACGCGCGCGGTGCGGATGTCAAGAAGCCGTTCGGCATCGATGGTGAGGCCGACGATCTTCGCCGGGTCGATCTCGAAAAGCTCCTCGGGAAGCTCGATCCCTCGCACGACCGGGACGTTCGCTGCCTTGTGCCCGAGGTAGCCGAGGTAGATCGAGAGGGGTGTCTTCGACGTTCGGGAGACGCCGACGAGCACCATGTCCGCTTCGTCGAGGCCCCTCCCCACGCCGTCGTCGTACTTCACCGCGAACTCGATCGCCTCGATTCGCTTGAAGTAGGTGGCATCGAGCGGCGCGCGCGCACCCGGCTCCATGCGGGCGGCGACACCGGCAACACGCGAGATCGAGTCGATCGGGTGCCCGAGGAGATCGCAGTAGTGCACGCGAGCGCGGCGGCAGAGCTGACGCATAGCGTCGCGGAGTTGAGACCCGACAAGTGTGTAGACCATGACCGCGGGACGACCTCGCGCCTGCTGCACCGCGATGTGCAGATCCTCGACGTTCTCGACCCGCGGGTGCCGGATCTCGGTGAACGGCTGGTCGGGGAACTGCGCCTCGAGCGCTACGACGAGCCGCTGTGCCGTCTCCCCGGTCGAGTCCGAGACGATGTGAAGCTCGACCGGCACACGGTCGGAGTCCTCGGCGCTCATCGGCGGCAGGCTACCGCCGAGCCAGAGACCGTCGTATCCTTGGGCGTCGTCTACTACGAGAGGAGCACTGCGATGGCATTCGCGGAGCTCAAGGTGCGACAGAGCGTCATGTGGGGGAACGGCCCATACGAACGGATTACGAACACGATTCGTGATATCCACGCCCTCGTCGTCGAGCGGCTGGACCCGCGGCCGGGCGAGAAGGTGCTCGACGCCGCCACCGGCACGGGCGCGGTCGCGTTCCTTGCCGCCGAGCGCGGAGCTGACGTGATCGGCATGGATCTCGCCCCCGTGTTGATCGACACAGCCGAGGAGCTCGCTGCAGGGCGCGGCCTCTCCGTCCAGTTCGAGGTCGGTGACGCCGAGGAGATGAGATACGACGACGCGAGCTTCGACGCCGTCGCGTCCACGTGCGGGATCATGTTCGCGCCCGACCACGAGGCCGTGGCGAGCGAGCTTGCTCGCGTCACGCGACCCGGAGGCCGGATCGGGCTTGCCTGCTGGACGCCCGAGGGCGGGCTCGGCCAGATGTTCCGGATGATGGGGCCGTTCCTGCCGTCACCTGCTCCGGGGATCGGCAGCCCGTTCGCCTGGGGGCGGGAGGAGCACGTCCGCGAGCTCTTGGGCGACGCCTTCGACCTCGAGCTCGAGGAGCACACCTCGACGCTCGCGGTCGAGTCCGGCGAAGCCTACTGGGAGCTCTTCTCGTCGTCGTACGGGCCGACGAAGAGCGCCACCGAAGCGCTCGACGAAGAACGTCGCGAGGAGTTCCGGCAGACGTGGGTCGACTTCTTCGAGGCGATGCGGGAAGGCGACGAGGTCGTCCACCCGCGCGAGTACCTGCTCACACTCGGTACCCGGCGCTAGCGAAAGGCGACGAGGTCGTCCACCACCGCGAGTACCTGCTCACGCTCGGCACGCGTAAGTAGCCGATCGCTCTCGCCCGCCTGCGGCGAGTAACGTCTCGCCGTATGTCCGAGGCCGTGACCATGGACAAGATCGTCTCGCTCGCGCGCCGTCGCGGGTTCGTCTTCCCGTCCTCGGAGATCTACGGCGGGCTCGGGTCGTCCTACGACTACGGGCACTACGGCGTGCTCCTCAAGGAGAACGTCAAGGCGCGCTGGCTCGAGGCGATGGTGCGCGAAAGGGACGACATCGTCGCTCTCGACTCCTCGATCATCCTGCACCCGTCCGTCTGGGAGGCCTCAGGACATGTGACCGGGTTTGCCGACCCGCTCGTCGACTGCCGCTTCTGCAAGCGGCGCTACCGGGCTGACCACATCGCCGATGCGGAATGCGGGGCGAGACCGAGCAAGCACCCTGGCGAGACGGACAAGTGCGATCTCACAGAGCCGAGGCAGTTCAACCTCATGTTCTCCACTAGGATCGGGCCGGTCGAGGAGACAGGTCAGGACGCGTATCTCCGCCCCGAGACTGCGCAGGGCATCTTCATCAACTTCAAGAACGTCGCCCAGATCGCACGCCGCAAGCCCCCGTTTGGCATCGCTCAGATCGGGAAGGCGTTCCGCAACGAGATCACACCGGGCAACTTCATCTTCCGCACGCTCGAGTTCGAGCAGATGGAGATGGAGTACTTCGTTCCTCCGGCGGAGGCCGACGAGTGGTTCCGGTTCTGGGTCGAGGAGCGGCGTGGCTGGCACCTTCGGTACGGCATACGCGAGAGCCACCTGCGCGTGCGCGAGCACGAGGCTGAGGAGCTCTCGCACTACTCGAGCGCCACGAGCGACCTCGAGTACCTCTTCCCGATGGGCTGGTCCGAGCTCGAAGGGATCGCGCACCGCGGCGACTTCGACCTGCGCGCGCACACCGATGCTTCGGGGACGAAGCTCGAGTGGGTCGACGGCCAGGAGCGCTACACGCCGCACGTCGTCGAGCCGGCACTCGGCGTCAATCGCTCGATGCTGGCATTCATGGTCGACGCATACGACGAAGAGGTCGTGGGGGATCGTGAGCGAACGGTGCTACGGCTTCATCCGGCGTTGGCGCCCGTCAAAGTAGCCGTGCTGCCGCTGATCCCCCGGAACGATGACATGGTCGTGAAAGCGCGCGCACTCTACGAGGAGCTCCGCCGCTCGGTCGTCGCCGAGTACGACGACTCGGGCCAGATCGGCCGCCGCTACCGCCGCCAAGACGAGATCGGCACCCCGTACGCGCTCACGATCGACGAGCAGACGCTCGAGGACGACACGGTCACGATCCGCGACCGCGACTCGCTCGCGCAGGAGCGCATTCCGATCTCGGGTGCGCGCACCTTCGTCCAGAACAAGCTGGGCGAGGATTGGACGACGACAAAGGCCGGCTGACGGCCGGCTGCTACTCAGAACCTGGCGGATGGATCTCCGCGGACACTGAGGCACGTGAACAGACCTCGCGGATGAGGCGGATCCCTCGTGCGGAAACGATTCACGGCCGCGGCGCGCGGCACACGCCCTTACATGTGGCCGCTAGACGGTCTCGCCGCGGAAGATCTCCGCGACCGGGCCACTAAGGATCGCGCGTCCTTCGCGGATGTCGACCTTCAGCGTCCCGCCGGGAAGATGAACCCGCACGGGACTCTCGCACCAGCCGTGCGTGATCGCCGCGGCGACCGCTGCGGCCGCGCTCGATCCCGACGAGAGCGTCTCCCCCGCTCCCCGCTCCCAGACGACGACTGTGAGATCGCCCGGACCGTCCGGGCGGACGAGCTGGACATTCGTTCCCTCCGGAAAGCGTTCGTGCCGCTCGACGAGCGGCCCGATGCGAATGAGCTCGTCGCGTGACGGCTCGCGCCTGATCACGGCGTGTGGATTGCCGACCGACACAGGCGTGAACTCGAGCCGATCTCCGTCGATCTCTAGCGCCTCCGGTCTGCCCACATTCGCCTCTCCGAGATCGACCTCGACCTCGTCGCCCTCGACGCGTGCGGGCACGGTTCGCTCACCCAGCCGGAGGCGGGGGAACGCCACGCCGCTACGGCGGGCAAGCCACACCGCAGCGATGCGCGCACCGTTCCCGGAGAGCTCGGCCCTCGACCCGTCGGGGTTCCAGACGACCACGTCGGCCTCGGCGCCGCGTACCTCGGCGATCTCGAGAACGCCATCCGCACCGACGCCTCGGTGAAGGTCACAGAGCCGGCGAGCGTCGTCTGGGCCGAACGACCCTTCGAGATCCGACCGCTCGAGCAGCAGGTAGGTATTACCGAGCGCGTGCCACTTCGAGAATCGCATCCGCCACCTCGGTCGGGGGCCGGTCCGCATCGATCATGACGATCCCGGGTATGCGCCGCATCCACTTCCGTTGGTACGCGGCGTAGCGTCTCGTCTTGACGAGGATGCGCTTGTAGGCCTCGTCTTGGGAGTATTCGACAAGGTCCGCGAGACCGAGCGCTTGCTCCGCTGTCCGCGAGATGCGTTCCTCCCGAGCGCGCCGGACCTCTTGCACCACGCCTCGCGCGAACATCTGCTCCGTCCGCAGACGGATCCTGCTCTCGAGGGTCTCGTCGGGGACGACGAGGCCGAAGACGATCGTAGGGCGGCGCATCTCGGTCGACCAGAGCAGCTCGCGCTCGGGAACGATTGAAGCGCCGACTTCGGCCAGCTCGAGCGCTCGCACGACACGACGGCGATCGTTCACGTGTACCGAGGCGGCCGCGGCGGGGTCGATTCTCTCGAGGCGTGCGTGAGCGACGGCGGGGTCCGCGTCGTAGGCTGTCTCCCAGCGTCCGCGTGCGCCCTTGCGAGGAGCTGGCGGGACTCGCATGTCGACGAGCGCGGCGCGGAGATAGAGGCCCGTGCCCCCCGCAACGACCGCGACTCCGCCCGACTCGACGAGCTCGTCGATCGCCGCATGGGCGAGCTTCGCGTAGTCGGCGAGGGACATCTCGTCCGCGAGACTCCGGATCGCCACGAGCCGCGTCGGTTGCTCGGGCTGGTTCGTAAGGATCGGCAGGCCGCGGTAAACCTGGAGCGCGTCCGCCGAGACGACCTCGGTCTCGAGCCGGTCCGCTACCGCCTCGGCGACGGTTGACTTTCCGGAGGCGGTCGGTCCGAAGACCGCGATGACCTCAGGCAACGAGCTCATGCCCACTGGGGCACCCCAGCCCACCACCCGCTGCAAGCCTAACGCGGAAATACGTACGCATGGGTCACGAAGCGTGCCGAAAGAGTAAAGCTTCGTTTTTCAGGCGGCAACGAGAGCGAGCTCGTGCCCGCGCAGCGTCATCGATGTGGCGCTCTCGATCAGAACGTCGACAAGGTCTCCAGGCAGGCTCGAACCCGTGAAGTTGGCCATCGTGTTCCGACGTGTCCGGCCGCGAAGAAGCGACGCGTCAGTCCGGCTCGACCCCTCGACGAGCACTTCCTCGATACGTCCGATGCGCTCGGCGTTTCGCTCTGCAGCGATCCGCTGCACGACGGCGACGAGCAGCTCGAGACGCTCGTGCTTGACGTCCTCCGGCACGTGGTCGGGCAGCGCGGCCGCCTCGGTACCGGCGCGGGGCGAGAAGATGAACGTGAACGCGCTGTCGTACCGAACCTTCTCGACGATCTCGAGCGTCTCAGCGAAGTCCACTTCGGTCTCGCCGGGGAAGCCCACGATGATGTCGGTGCCGATCGCCAGATCCGGGATCGACTCGCGCAGCGTGTCCACGAGCCGCAAGTAGCGATCGCGATCGTACGTCCGGCGCATGCGTTTCAGGACGCGCGAAGATCCCGACTGCAGCGGCAGATGGACCTGCTCGCAAACAGCTCGGCACTCGGACATCGCTGCGATCACCGGCTCCCGGAAGTCCTTCGGGTGTGGGCTCGTGAAGCGAATGCGCTCGACGCCGTCCACCTGATCGCATGCGCGAAGGAGCTCGCCGAAGTGCGTGCTGATCTCCGGCGCGAGGTCGCGCCCCCACGAGTTGACGTTCTGGCCGAGAAGCGTGACCTCCTTGACGCCCTCTCGTGCGAGCGCCGAGACCTCCGCCACGATTTCGCCTGGCCCCCGGCTCTGCTCTCGCCCGCGCACCGCGGGGACGATGCAGTACGCGCATTTCGAGTTACAGCCCATCGAGACCTGTACCCAGGCCTGGAAGCGCCGTTCGCGGTGCGTCGGCAGGTTGGCGGCGAAATGCTCGTGCGTCCCGAATCTGCCTCGTGGAATCGGAGATCCACCGGCGCCCAACCACTCACCCAGGTGCGGGATCGACCCCGGCCCGAAAGCGACGTCGACGAAGGGGTATTGCTCGAAGATGCGCTCGCGCTGCGCCTCTGCGTAGCAGCCGCCGACGGCGATCACGAGATCGGGCCGTTCCCGCTTGCGGGCGCCGGCGTTTCCGAGGTACGCGGCGAGGCGCGTATCCGGCTTCTCTCTGATCGTGCAGGTGTTGAAGACGACCACGTCGGCGGCGTCGGGAGAGACAGCTTCCCCGAGACCCAGCGACTCGAGCATGCCCTTGATGCGCTCCGAGTCGTGCGCGTTCATCTGGCAACCGAACGTCGTGACGTGGTACCGCCTCACGGCAGGCCAGTGTATCCCCGGCTCAACGGGCTGAAGGGTTGTTGCGAGGGCGGCCGCGACGCCGGCGCCTTCAAGATGTTGCGCGACCGAAAATCCGGCCCGGGCGGACTTTGGTTTGGCGCCGGCCAGGCTCGCGTCCAGACCTCCGCCCATTCCCGCGCGACGGCCGCGACGTCTACTTTGCCACCTCGACCGCGCGCGACTCGCGGATGACGATGACCTTCACCTGGCCCGGGTATTCGAGCTGGTCCTCGATAGCCCGCGCGATCTCGTGGGAGAGGAGCGCGGCACCGTCGTCGTCGACCTCGGTCGGCTCGACGATTACTCGAATCTCCCGCCCCGCTTGCAGGGCGTACGCCTTCGCGACTCCGGGCTTCTCCGTTGCGATCTTCTCGAGCGCCTCGAGCCGGCGGATGTAGTTCTCGAGACTCTCGCCGCGGGCGCCAGGACGTGACGCCGAGACGGCATCGGCCGAAATCAGCAGCACGGCCTCGACGGTCTGCGGTTGCACGTCGTAGTGATGGGCCTCGATGGCGTGAACGACACCCTCCGACTCCCCGTACCTGCGGGCGAGCTGGCTGGAGATCAGCGCATGCGAACCCTCGACCTCATGGCTCATCGCCTTGCCGATGTCGTGGAGAAGCGCTGCCCGTTTCGTGGTCTTGACGCCGGCCTTGAGCTCCGCGGCCATGATGCCTCCGAGGTGAACGACCTCGAGCGTGTGCTTGAGGACGTTCTGGCCGTAGCTCGTTCGATACCGCAGCCTGCCGAGAATCTTGATGAGCTCCTCGTGCAGCTCGCCACAGTTGGCTTCGAAGACTGCCTGCTCGCCGGCCTGACGGACGTGCTCGTCGAGCTCGGCCTTCGAGTGGTAGTACATCTCCTCGATCCGCGCCGGGTGGATGCGCCCGTCCTCGATCAGCTTGTCGAGCGTGAGCCGCGCCACCTCGCGACGCAGCGGGTCGAACGACGACAGAACGACCGCGTGCGGTGTGTCGTCGATGATGAAATCGACGCCCGTCAGGTGCTCGAGCGCCCGGATGTTGCGCCCTTCACGTCCGATGATCCGTCCTTTGAGATCGTCCGAGGCGAGCGCGACCACAGTAACCGTGGACTCCGCCGTGTGGCTGGCAGCGACACGCTGCAGCGAGTCCGCGATGAGCGCACGGGCGCGGCGGCGAGCGTCGGTGCGCGCCTCTTCGTCCATCTGCCGGACATCGCGTGCGAGCTCGTGGCGTACGAGATCCTTCGATCGCTCGAGCATCTGCTGCTTCGCCTCTTGGACCGTAAGTCCCGACAGCCGCTCGAGTGCCGAGAGCGCCTCGTCCTTGGCCTCCTTCAGCTCTTCCTGGAGCGCCTTGGCGTGAACCTCGCGATCGCCAAGCCCCTGCTCCCGTCGGACGAGCTCCTCGAGCTTCACCTCGGTCTCCTCTTCCTTCTGGAGAGCTCGCTCCTCGATCTTCGCGATCTGGAGACGGCGATCCTGTACCTCCGCCTCGATCTCGGTTCGGAGGTGCACCGCCTGCTCGCGCGCGTCGACCTGCGCCTCCCTGCGGAGAGCCTCGGCGTCGCGCTCGGCGTCGGAGAGGATCCGGCCCCGCACTGCCTCAGCCGCGCGCACACGCGAGCGCGAGACTCCGATCAGGAGCGCGGCGGCAGCGAGGGCTCCGACAAGGGTTCCGATGAGCGCCGCGACGACCGTGAGCATTGAACCTCCGTGGAGGAGTTCCTTGTCCGCGGCGGTGCCGCGGTTTGCTCACACCCGGGGTTCAGCCTGTCCAGCTGCGTCCGGAACGCGCACACGAGCCTCAGCTCAGGAGGTGCCGCACCCTCCGCTGCCAGCCGTAGCCTGGCTTTTTCGAGTCAGTGGTCGAGAGCTGGATCGAGTTCACGGTTTCGGGAAGTCTCTAGCGAGCAGGAAAAACATCGGGTGAAGCGGATTCATCCTAGCTCGTTCGCGGTTCTTGCCGCAACGACCGCTCGGATGGTCTCGTCGGAGAATCCCTTTCCTCGCAGGTAGCGCGTGGTCTTCGGGCTTTCTCCACGTCGCTCGACGATCAACCGGGCGCGTGCGGGTTCCGGCTCGATCGCCTGCACCGTGTCTTCGACGACCTCCGACGCGATCCCGGCCCGTCGGAGGTCGAACCGGATGAAGGTGTCCCCAGCCCCACGGCCGGCGAGGGCGCGGGCTCTGCTCATCGCGAAGCGACCGTCGTCGACCAATCCTGTCCGGACGAGCGTCTCGATCGTCTCCTCGATCTCAGGCTCTTCGAACCCGCGCGTGGCAAGGCGCTGCACGAGCTCTCGTGCGCTCAAGTCGCGATGACGGAGCGCGCGAAGCGCCGTCTCATGCGCGCTCTCGGACGACATAGGTGCCTCAGGCCTCGACCGCCACGACCTCCTGGGCCTCCTCGACCTCGACCGCAGCCTCGGAGGGAGAGCTCGCCGGAAGTAGCCGGGCCGAGATGATCTGATCCTCCGCAGCCTCCATCTGCACTTGGACGAGGATCTGCTGGACGAGGTCCGGGTTCTCGGTGAGGAAGGCGGTTGCGTTCTGCCGACCTTGCCCGAGCCTCTCGTCCCCGAAGCTGAAGTACGACCCGGCTTTCTGGACGATCTTCTTCTCGAGCGCCACGTCGAGGACGGTTCCCTCCCAGGGGATGCCCTGCCCGTAGATGATGTCGAACTCGGCTTGCTTGAACGGCGGGGCGACCTTGTTCTTTGCGACCTTGACGCGCACTCGGTTCCCGAACGCCTCGGTGCCGTCCTTGAGCGTCTCGATGCGCCGGATATCGAGCCTCACCGAGGCGTAGAACTTGAGCGCCCGGCCTCCGGGCGTCGTCTCGGGGCTGCCGAACATCACGCCGATCTTCTCGCGGAGCTGGTTCGTGAAGAGGCAGATCGTGTCGGTGCGATTCAGCGTGCCGGCCAGCTTGCGCAGCGCCTGGCTCATGAGTCGCGCCTGCAGCCCGACGTGACTGTCTCCCATCTCACCCTCGATCTCGGCCTTCGGGACAAGGGCGGCAACGGAGTCGATCGCGACGATGTCGAGAGCGCCCGAGCGGATCAGGAGCTCCGTTATCTCGAGGGCTTGCTCCCCGGTGTCCGGCTGGGACACGAGCAGCTGGTCGATGTCGACCCCGATCCGGCGTGCATACGACGGATCCATCGCATGCTCGACATCGATGAAGGCGCAGATGCCGCCGCGTCGCTGCGCCTCGGCCATTGCGTGGTAGACGAGCGTCGTCTTCCCGGAGGCCTCGGGCCCGAAGACCTCGATGATGCGGCCGCGGGGGAGGCCACCGATCCCGAGCGCCATGTCGAGCGAGAGCGAGCCGGTCGAGATCGCCCCGATGGCGACCTGGGGGCGATCGCTCATGCGCATGACTGACCCCTTTCCGAACTGGCGCTCGATCTGCCCGAGCGCGACATCGAGCGCTTCCTCCCGTTTCATGCGGTCATCCTCCCTGCTCGAAGCTTCTGGTCATCACGTCTCCAACGTTCCACCTAGCGAACACGACTCGAGTACCTCGTACTGCGCCCCGGTTCGGCGCAGACGTGAAAGGAAAGCAGCGGCGCCGGACGGAGCGAACGGCCCAATCTCGGGCATGGGCGGCGAAAGGCACGGCGGCTCTCGAAAACGCAGGACGGTGACGTGTGGGAGCCACGGGCGAGCCTCGGTCTGGTAGACGCCGAGCTTCTCGAGCCGCGCGTGGAGACCTGCCGCCAGCCGACGCGCCTCGCCGCTTGGGTCTTCGAGGACGAGCATGCCGACCGCGCGTGTCTCTCGGTAGCGCACCGGCCGGAGCGTGAACGGGGCAGACTCGCGAGCGGACTCCCGCAAGACGCCGACGACCGCGTCGAGGTCGGAGCGTGGGCGCGACCCGAGGAAGGCAAGCGTGACATGGAAGCTCTCGACCGGGCGTCCGCGCTCGAGATACCGCTTCCCCCAGCCGACGAATGCGTGGACCACCTCGTCGGGAAGCTCGAGAGCGAGAAAGAGCCTGAGCCGCTCATCTCCACCGACGGTAGCGGCTCCGTTCACGCCTAAGTGTGTCGATTCTCCAACAATCGCCGAACGAGATGGAGCGCCGCAGCCGTCGCTC
>JBBDMN010000137.1:0-1267 GCA_040878305.1 Gaiellaceae bacterium | reverse complement strand
GTGTGTCGATTCTCCAACAATCGCCGAACGAGATGGAGCGCCGCAGCCGTCGCTCGGCCCCGCACCATCTCCCGATCACCCGGAAAGTCGGTTCGCCGCGCGTCCTCCCCGTCGGGTCCTACCGCGTGGACAAAGACGAGGCCGACCGGCTTCTCCTCGGTTCCGCCACCCGGCCCGGCGACTCCCGTCACGGCGACGGCCACATCGGCACCGAGGCGCTCGCGCACACCGTGCGCCATCGCCTCCGCGGCTTCAGCCGACACGGCGCCGTGACCCTCGAGAACGGCGCGCGGAACCCCGAGCTCCTCCTCTTTCACGTCGTTCGCGTAGGCCACCATGCTCCCACGGAAGACGTCGCTCGAACCCGGTACAGCCGTCAGGCGAGCAGCAACGAGCCCGCCCGTGCACGATTCCGCGGCGGCGAGTGTGAGACCTCGAGCCCGACATAGGTCGAGCACGATCTCTGCGACGGTTCGCTCGTCCTCGCTGAACAGGTATCTCCGAAGCTCGCTCCGGAGCGAGTCGGCGATCGCGGACGCTCTCTCTTCCGCGCCCGGGTCGACGACGAGGTCGACGTGGATCTCGAACTCGCGCGCACAGATCGTCGCCTCCACCCCGTCCCCGTCGCCTCCAGCCTCCGCCAGCGCCTTCGCGACAGTCGACTCCGGGGTGCCGAAGAAGCGGAGGACGCGCCGCTCGAATGCGGGAGCGCGCGCGAGCACCGCGCGCACCGGATCGGTCTCGAGTGCCCGGGGCCAGAGCCTGCGGAGCTCGCGCGGAGGCCCGGGGAGGACGACGACCGCACAGCCGTCGGTCTCGAGGACAATGCCCGGCGCGGTCCCGGCCAAACCGAGAGAGAGCGCTCCCGCCGGCAGCGTGGCCTGCTTGCGGACACCTTCCGTGAACTCCGTGTACGGGCGGCGGAGGCGCTCGGCAACCATGCGTGAGACGGCATCGATCTCACCTTCGAGGGCTTGATCGACCTCGAGGTCACGTCCGGCGACGCGGGCGACCATCTCGACCGTCCGGTCGTCGTGGGTTGGCCCGAGGCCGCCCGACACAAGGCAGAGATCGGCGCTGAAGCCCTCTATGAGAGCCCGCTCCAGGTCTTCCGGGCGGTCGCCCACGATCGTGATCCGCGCAGGCTCGAGCCCGAGACGAAGCACCTCGGCAGCGAGGAACGGGCCGTTCTTGTCCTCCCGGTCGCCGCGGACGAGCTCGCTGCCCGTGACGACGATCGCCGCCCGCGGCCGAGCCGACGTCAAGA
>JBBDMN010000136.1:0-4332 GCA_040878305.1 Gaiellaceae bacterium | reverse complement strand
GATCACGTCTCGGGGCACGGGCGGCTAGCGCTCGAGCACGGACTCGCGATCAGCATCCATCCTGCCGCAGAGGCTGAGTACCCCCACGACCCGGTCGAGGACGGCGACGAGATCTCTCTCGGGGATGTCTTACTCCGCTGCATCCACACACCGGGTCACCGGCCCGAGCACTGCTGCCTCACGGTGATCGACGGCTCGCGCGCGCCCGACCCGTGGCTGGTCCTCACGGGGGATTCGCTCTTCGTCGGCGATGCCGCGCGGCCGGACCTGGCCGTCGATGGTCGCAAGGGCGCGGAGGGGCTCTTCCACTCGCTTCGCCGGCTCGTGGAGCTCGGTGACGGCGTCGAGGTCTACCCGGGACACGTCGCCGGCTCGCTCTGCGGCAAGGCAATGAGCTCGAAGGCCTCGACGACGATCGGCTTCGAGCGACGCTTCAACCCCGCGCTTGCTTCTTCCGACGTCGCGTCGTTCGTGGCGGAGTCAGCTGCGATCGCGGCTCCGCGGCCGCCGAACATGGAGCGAATCGTCGCGCTCAACCGCGGCCCGTTCGTCGGCGCGCAACCAGCCTCGGCCGAGCTGCCCGTGCCACCCGACGGCGCTCAGGTGGTAGACGTGCGTCCCGTAGAGGAGTTCGCCCAAGGGCATCTCGTAGGCGCGATCAGCGTGCCGGTCTCGGGCACGCGATTCTCGACGAAGGCAGCATTCGTGGTCGACGCGGGCCTCCCGCTCGTCGTCGCTGCGTCGAATGAGACCGAGGCAGAGGGCGCGATTCGCAGCCTCCACTCCGTCGGGTTGCTGGACATCTCCGGCTACGTTCTCGGAGGCGGATCGCAGACGCTCGAGCTCATCAGTGTCGACGACCTCGACGAGCTCTTGAGCGACGGCGCCGAGCTGATCGACGTCAGGGAGAAGGAGGAGCGCGACTCGGGCTATATAGCCGGCAGCCGCAACATCCCCTACCGCCTGCTTGCTCTCGGCGAGGCGGATCTCCCGCACGACCGACCGCTCGTCACGATCTGCGAATCCGGCCCGCGAGCGGCCATCGCGGCGAGCATCCTCGCCGCCCGCGGCTACGACGCTCGAGCGGTTGCGGAAGGCGGCGTCGACGCCTGGGCCGCTTCCGGCAGGCCCACCGTCGAGTTCCGCCGCTGCGGTAGCTGAGCGTCAGCTCGCGGCCGCGAGCAGCGCTTCACCCTCCCGTATGGCCGCCGAAGCACCGACGCCGCGGTAGAAGGAGAGCGCAGATGCGAGCTGCTCCGCCGCCTCGACCTGCCGCCCCTCCATGGACAGCCGCTGCGCCGCACGCAGACGCGCGTGGGCCTCGAATGTGACGGAGCCGATCTCCGCGAGGATGTCAGCCGCAGGCACCAGCTCTCGGCGGCCGATTGCTTGGGCGGCGTCACGCCAGGGGGTCTGAGGGCCGAGCTCGTACTCGCCGTCGAGTAGCTCGGACTCGCGCCCCGCGTCGAGCAACGAGAACGCGAGCTCGACCACCCAGGGCCCGGCCAGCCCAGCCGCCGGGCCAAGCTTCCAGAGGGCGCTCGTAAGCTCCTCGAGCGCGGCGCCGGCCGCCGCAGTATCGCTCGTGCTCACAATGCAGAACGCCCGCATGGTCAGTCCCGGGATGAGTGCCTGGGGATCGCGAATCGCCCGGGCCTCCTCGGCCGCGAGCTCCGCATCTTCGATCGCGCCGCGTGTGTCACCTCGCGCAAGCCGAATGTGTGCGCGGACGATTCGGCAGAGCTGCTGCAGGTAGTGGGGCTCAGGGTCGGCGATCTCTCCTTCGGCGAGACCAAGCGCATCGTCCCAGAGCCCGAGATGGAGCGTCGACTCGGCCAGATTTCCGCGAAACCAGCGTTCCGACAGGCCGGCTCCGAGGCGCTCCGCGAACCGCAGCCCCTCGCGATACGTGGCCTCGGCTTGCGCGACCGCCCCGTCAGAGCCCAGCAGCACAGAGCCGAGATTGATGTAGCTTCGCGCGGCTCGCCACGACTTGATCTCGAGCGCGATATCCAAGCTCCGCCGGATGTCGGCGATACCGTCCGCGTCGCCGAGCGAACTGCGCACGATCCCTCGCGTATTGAGGACGTCGCTTAGGAGCTCCTCGTCGTCGAGCTCCTGCGCCATAGAAATCGCCTGCTCGGCAAGCTCGAGGCTCTCGGAATGACTTCCCGCCAGACCGAGAAATCGAGCAACCTGGCTGACGACGTACAGCTTTTGGCGCGAGGGAGCAAGCTCTGCGACCGTCGCCGCCGCCCGCTCGAAGTACGGGAATGCTCCGCCTTGGTCGCCCCGCTGCCAGTAGACCTCTCCGTGAACGACCTCGGCCTCGGCTGCCGCCGCGGGGTCGGTCTCCGCCAGGGCGCGAGCCGCCTGCTCGAGCTCCTCCTCCCCCCTTCCGTGCATGAGGAGGAGCGCTCGGCCCATCCGTAGGAGCACGTACGGATCGTCGATAGTGGGGTCGAGCGACCGAGATTGCTCGTAAAGCGCAAGCGCCGATCCGGGGGCACCGAGCGTCCATGCGCGGTCGCCTGCTTCCCGCGCCGCCTGCGCAGCCTTCGGGAGAAGCGCCGAGATGTCGAGTCCAGCCACCCGGCCGTACTCGACCGCCTGGATGAGATGGTGCGCGAGCATCTCCGCCCGGTCCTCTGCGCGGTCGGACGGCAGCGAGTCGATCCACTCGGCGACGCGAGCGTGTGCCTGCCCGCGAGAGGCCCGTGGCATTTGCCCATAGGCGCCGTCGCGAACCAGCGCGTGGACAAAGACGTACTGCTTCGCGTCTGCGACTGCGGATCTGCGCTCGCGGCGGACGAACTCCTTTCGCTCGAGCGCGTGCAGCCGCTCGTCGACGTCCCACTCGTCGAGCCCGAGCAAAGCTGCGAGGCCGTCGGTCCAGAACACCTTGCCGAGAACCGAGGCCTGCTGGAGAAGCTCCTTCTCCGCGGGAGCGAGCGCGTCGATCCGAGCGGCAACGACTCCCTGCAGGGTGTCCGGTACGTCCTCGAGCGTCGGCGCAGCTTCCGACATGCGCGCGTACTCCTCGGCATAAAGAGGGTTTCCACCCGCGCGCTGCAGCAGCACAGCCTGCTGATCGGCGGCGAGAAGCGGGCGATCGAGCAGAGCCGCGATGAGCCGCGCGGTCTCCTCGTCGGACAGAGGGGCGAGCGAGATCGAATGTGCGTTCCGCTTCCCTCCACCCCAGCCGGGACGGCGCTCGAGAAGCTCGGGCCGGGCGCTGCAGACCACGAGTAGCGGCACGCCTGCGGCGCGCTCCACGAGGCCGTCGACGAAATCGAGCAGGCCGTCCTCGGCCCAGTGCAGATCCTCGAAAACGACTACGGTCGGGCTCCGCTCGCCTAACGCCTCGAAGAAGCGACGCCAGGCGGCGAACGCCTCTGCCTGCAGGCCCTCGCCCCCGTCACCCTCGCCGCCGAGGCCGATCAGCGGACGGAGGTGCCGCTCAACCCAGGTCGCTTCCGCCTCGGGGAGGAGATCCTCTATCGCCGTTGCCAGCTTCGTCGCCGCGTCTGCTGCGGTGTCCGTCTCCAGGAGTCCGATCTGCGCTTTCACGATCTCCCCGAGAGCCCAGAACGCGACGCCCTCGCCGTATGCAAGCGATCGGCCCTGCCGCCAGAAGATGATCTCGTCGTCCTCGTCGGCGATGCGCGCGAGCTCGGAGACGAGCCGGCTCTTTCCGATTCCGGGGACTCCGACGAGCGTCACGAGCTGCGGCTCGCTCGCCGCACGCGCGCGAGCCAGCGCGTCAACGAGCATGTCGAGCTCGCGCTCACGGCCTACCAGCGACGCGCGACCCGTCTGGAAGGCGTCCACCCCGAAGCTGGATCGCGGCGCGACCGCAGTCCACACCGGGACGGGCTCCGCCTTCCCCTTCGCGGTCACCGGCTCGGCTTCGCTGTATTCGATCGCCCGCGACGTCGAGCGATATGTCGCCTCGCTGACGAGGACGCCTCCAGGGAGAGCGGCCGACTGCAAGCGTGCCGCGGTGTTCATCACATCGCCGGCGACCATCGCCTCGCCGAGCTCCGGACGGGCGTCGACGCTGACGAGCGCCTCGCCGGTGTTGACCCCGATGCGCACCTCGAGATGCAGCGCTTCGTCCGACTCGTTCAGCTCGGCGATCGCCTCCTGGATCGCGAGCGCCGCACGCACGGCACGCTCGGGATCGTCCTCGTGCGCCACCGGTGCGCCGAAGACCCCAACCACCGCGTCGCCGATGAACTTCTCGACGGTTCCGCCGCGGCGCTCGAGCTCGGCCCGCAGCCGGTCGTGGTAAGGCGCGAGAATGGCGCGCACGTCCTCGGGATCGAGCCG
>JBBDMN010000135.1:0-4333 GCA_040878305.1 Gaiellaceae bacterium | reverse complement strand
ATCGGCTCCGGAAGCGGACCCGAGTTCCCGATGCAGGTTGTGCAGCCGTAGCCCACGGTGTAGAAGCCGAGGGCTTCGAGGTACGGCGTCAGGCCAGCCTTGTCGTAGTACTCGGTGACCACCTTCGAGCCCGGGGCGAGGCTCGTCTTCACCCACGGCTTGCGGGTAAGACCGCGCTCGACCGCCTTCTTGGCGAGGAGGCCGGCCGCGACCATCACGGCCGGGTTGGACGTGTTCGTGCAGGACGTGATCGCCGCGATCACAACCGAGCCGTGCTCGAGCTCGAAGGTCTCGCCGTCGAGCTCGCAGAGGACGCCTCCGGCCGGGTCGACGACCGCCGTCGCCAGGACCGGCACGGCACCCTCGCCTGCGGGCTCGTCAGCTCCGGGCTCCATCGTGGACGGGGGGTCACTTGCGGGAAAGGACGCTGCGACCGCGGCGTCCTGGGCGTTGCCGTACTCGACGCCGAAGGTGGGGAGCTCGTGGAGGAAGGCGTTCTTCGCCTCCCGCAGCGGAACTCGGTCCTGCGGTCTTCGCGGCCCGGCGAGCGAAGGTTCGACGGTCGAGAGGTCGAGCTCGACCACCTGCGAGTAGGTCGGGGGCTCGTCCGGGTCGTGCCAGAGCGCGTTCTCCTTGCAGTAGGCCTCGACGAGCGCAATTCGCTCGTCCGAGCGGCCGGTCAGCCCTAGGTAGCGGATCGTCTCAGCGTCCACCGGGAAGAAGCCACAAGTTGCGCCGTACTCCGGGGACATGTTCCCGATGGTCGCCCGGTCTGCGAGCGGCAGCGTCTCGAGCCCGTGTCCGTAGTACTCGACGAACTTCCCGACGACTCCCGTCTTGCGCAGGATCTGCGTCACCGTGAGGACAAGGTCGGTCGCAGTCGCGCCCTCGGGAAGCGCGCCCGCGAGCTTGAAACCGACGACCTGCGGGACGAGCATCGAGATCGCCTCGCCCAGCATCGCCGCCTCCGCTTCGATCCCGCCCACGCCCCAGCCGAGGATGCCGAGGCCGTTGATCATCGTCGTGTGCGAATCCGTCCCTACGAGCGTGTCCGGGAAGGCCACCCCGTTTCGGTCTTCGACGACACGGCCGAGGAACTCGAGGTTGACCTGATGGACAATCCCCGTGCTCGGGGGGACGACCTTGAAGTCGGCGAACGCGCCCTGGCCCCAGCGGAGGAAGGCGTAGCGCTCGCGGTTTCGCTCAAATTCGAGCTCTGCGTTCCGACGGATGGCTAGCCGCGTCGCGTATTCGTCCACCTGCACCGAGTGGTCGATCACGAGCTCTGCGGGGAGTTGCGGATTGATCCTCTCGGGGTCGCCGCCGAGGTTCTGCATCGCGTCTCGCATCGCGGCGAGGTCGACGACCGCGGGTACGCCGGTGAAGTCCTGCAACAGCACGCGGCCGGGAGTGAAGGAGATCTCCTGCGACGGCTCTGCGGAGGCGACCCAGCCCGCGACGGCCTCGACGTCTTCGGCCGTCACGGTCACGCCGTCCTCGTGGCGGAGGACGTTCTCGAGCAGGATCCGCAGGGTGTACGGGAGCCGGTAGATGTCGAAGCGCTCCTGCAGCGCGTCGAGCCGGTAGATCTCGACCTCGCGCCCGCCGACGGTGAGCCGAGCGCGCGCTCCGAAGCTGTCTGGGTGGGCCATCTCCCTCGATTCAATCAGCTTCGATCGCTGCAGCCGCTCGAGCCCGCGCTCGGTGAGGGTCGTGCGACCCGGGTCGAAATGGCGTCCGACTGCCTGCGCGTAGGGTCGACCGACTCGGAGCGCATACGCGGCGAAGCCCTCGTCGCGGACAGGCCCGAGATCTTCCGCGTAGGGATCGAGGACGTGCTCCCGGCCGACGTTGCGGGCGGAGCTCAGGAATGCGAGGCCCACCCCAGTGGAGACTTCGAGCACGCTCATCTGCTCTCGGTCGGCCTCGTCCCGGAGCCCCGAGTACGCGGCAGCGAGCTCGGCGGGGCTCGGCAGACCCTCCGCGTCCTCGCGAAGATCGGACAGCGACCGCTTGAGCGCCTCGACCTCGAGCGGTGGGATGTCGATGAGCCTCGCTGTCGTTCCGCTCGCGCCCTCGAGGGAGGCGAGGAGGTCGTCCACGGAGGCGAGCTCGGCGTCTTTCGCAATGACTCCGGCGTCCTTCAGCTCGGTCACGAGCGCGTCGAGGTAGATGCGCGTGCCGCGCGTCACGTCGGCGGCTGCAGCAAGTAACCACAGCGGCGAGAAGCCGAAGGCGAAGATCGAGCCGAGCTCGACCACGTTGCCGGCGCCCTTGCGCAACGCGAGCTTCTTGGGCGACTGCTCGAGCTCGCCGGCCACCGCGTCGTGGGGCCGCTCGACCCCGCCGACGAGCTCGACGGTGATGCGGAGGAGGTTCTTTGCCGTCGCCTCGTAGAGTCGCGAGCGGCGGACGAGGCGGGGGAGAAGGAGCTCCGCGGTCTCGTGAACCGCGCCCCCACCGGCGGCGGCGAGCGCCCGCACGAGCCGCTCCGGAAGCTCGAGCAGATACCTGAGTGGACGGGAGAGGCGACGGGTCATCGTTACCATGATCGCCGATGGAGGCCGAGTCGATCCGCATGGTTCTCGAGCAGGCGTTTCCCGACGCTCTCGAGCTCTCGGTCGAGGACCGTACGGGAACCGGAGATCACTTCCAGGTGACCCTCGCCAGCCCGGCCTTCGACGGGCTCTCCCTCCTCGACCAGCACCGCCGCGTCAACGAGGCGCTCGCGGCCCCGCTCGGCGACGGCTCGATCCACGAGCTCCGCATCAAGACGAAAGGAACCGCATGAAGACGCTGAACGAGCAGATCTCCGCCGTGATCGAGAAGGAGCCGGTGGCCCTCTTCATGAAGGGCACGCCGGAGATGATCATGTGCGGCAACTCCCATCGCGCGCTGAACGCGCTGCACGCCGCGGGCGCCCCGGTCGCAACGGTGGACATCCTTCCCGACCCCCGGATCCGCCAGGAGCTCCAGGCGCTCTCGGGCTGGCCCACGATCCCGCAGGTCTTCGTCAAGGGCGAGCTCATCGGCGGTGCAGACATCACCGAGGAGCTACTCGCCTCCGGCGAGCTGAAGCAGAAGCTCGACGACGCGCTCGGCACGGACCGCACGCAGGAAGTGAGGGCGATCGCGCTCGAGCTCGCCTGAGCTGCAGCTGGCGCAAGACCGGAATCCGCTTGCGCGGAATCCGGCCGCGCGAAGATCCCTGAAGGCGTCCGCTTCGCGGCCGCGGGCCTGTTTACATCACCCTCTCGCGGTCAGGCCGCCGCTATGCGGTCAGCCAGCTCGCGCGAGATCGCGTGGTCGCCTCTGTCGGTTCGCACGGTGACCGGGCCGGCGAACGGTGCGTGCGAGACGAGCTCGACGCCTGACCCGGGCACGAGACCGAGCTCGGCGAGGTAGCGGAGCAACTCCGGGTCGCCGTCCGGGACACGCGACACCACGGCGCGCTCGCCGGGCTCGAGGTCGACCAGCGTTCGGTCGCGGCCGGTCGTGACACGCAGCTCGCGGTCCGGGATCGGGTCTCCGTGCGGATCGAGCGTGGGAAAGCCGAGCTCCGCGTCGATCTTCGCCTCGAGCTCCTCGGTGAGCGCATGCTCGAGCAGCTCGGCCTCGGCGTGTACCTCATCGAGCGAAAGCCCGAGCCGGTCCACGAGGTAGCGCTCGAGCAACCTGTGATGGCGAAGGACCTCCAGTGCGCCGCGCCGTCCTTCCTCTGTGAGCGCGACCCCGCGGTACGGAGCGCGCTCGACGAGACCGAGCTCGGCCAGGCGCTTCGTCATCGCTGTCGCCGAAGGAGCGCTAACGCCCATGCGCCCTGCGAGCGCGGACGTCGTCACCCGCTCGCCCAGGGACTCGAGGGCATAGATCGCCTTCAGGTAGTCCTGGACGGCGACGGTCAGATCTGCGGTCTGAGTTTCCATCAGGAGCCTCTTAGGTTACACTGCGAATCGGATTTAGCTATGACTAAAAAAAGCCTCACACGTCGAAAGCTCCTCGCAGCCGCGGCTCCGTTCGCGGCTGCGCCGCTCGTCGGCAAGCTCGTTCTAGACGGGACCGCGGAAGCCGGCGGACACGACCACTCGAGCCATGGCCAGACGCGGCAGCCTGCGAGCCATCTACCCGGCACGACGGGCCATGCGGCGATGATCGGCGAAGAGGTTCCCGCGGTCGGAGGCCCGAACGACCTCGACGCGCTCCTCTATCCGCCGCGCGCGCTCCCCTACAAGCCGGGCCGGGTACGCGAGTACACGCTCACCGCGGTCGACACCGACCTCGAAGTAGCGCCCGGCGTCTTCTTCCCGGCCTGGACGTACAACGGCACCGCGCC
>JBBDMN010000134.1:0-4443 GCA_040878305.1 Gaiellaceae bacterium | reverse complement strand
TGAACCCGAAGATGCCCACGGGCGAGGTCGAGCTCCAGGTCGACGACCTGACGATCGTGTCTCGCTCGACAGCGCTCCCGTTCCAGCTCGATGAGGATGGAGTCGACGAGACGCTGCGCCTGCGCTACCGGTGGCTCGATCTGCGGACCGAGCGGATGCAGCGGAACCTTCGCCTACGGGCGACCGTCGTCGCGGCCATCCGTCGATCGATGGACGAGCAGGGCTTCATCGACATTTGGACGCCAGGCCTCACGCTCGGGACCCCGGAAGGTGCCCGCGACTTTCTCGTCCCGGTCCGCCTGCAACCCGGAACGTTCTTCGCGCTGGCACAGTCGCCACAGCTCTTCAAGCAGGCGCTCATGGTCGGCGGCTTCGACCGCTACTACCAGATCGCGACGTGCTTTCGGGACGAAGATCTGCGCGCGGACCGCCAGTTCGAGTTTCGTCAGCTCGACCTCGAGCTCGCGTTTCCGACACGCGACGACGTCCTCGAAGTGCTGGAGCGAGTCGTCGCAGCCTCCTTCGAGGCGCTCGGCCGGCAGCCACCCGAGCGGCCGTTCCCGCGGCTCTCGTACGCAGACGCGATGCTCCGTTACGGATCCGACAAGCCCGATCTCCGCTTCGGGCTCGAGATCCAGGACGCGACGGAGGTGACCCGCGGCTCTCAGTTCGGGGTCTTCGCCGGCGCTTCGGTCGTGCGCTTCCTCGTCGTGCCGCAGGCGCTTTCCCGGGGCGACCTCGCGAAGCTGGAAACCATCGCGAAGGAGTGGGGTGCGAAAGGACTCGCGTATCTCGTATTCGACCCGGACGGTCAGGTGCGATCTCCGATCGCGAAGTTTCTCTCGGAGACGGAGCTTGGCGCGTTGGGGGCGCCACCCGGTTCGACCGTGCTTTTCGTCGCCGACGACGTGCCGGTCGTCGAGCGTGTGCTCGGAGCGCTCCGCTTGCACCTCGGCAAAGAGCTCGGCCTCGTCGACGATAAGCGTCATGTCTTCCATTGGATCCTCGAGTTCCCGCTTTTCCAGCTCGACGAAGAGACTGGCCGCTGGACATTCGTGCATCACCCGTTCACCGGTCCGCTCGAAGGGCACGAGGAGCTCATCGAGCGAGATCCCGCAAGTACCCTCAGTCAGCACTACGACCTGATCTGGAACGGTTGGGAGCTCGGCTCGGGCTCGATCAGGATTCATCGCCCCGACCTGCAGCAACGCGTCTTCCGCGCCATGGGAATGACCGAAGAGGAGGCCCAGGCCAAGTTCGGCTGGTTCCTCACGGCTCTCCAGATGGGCGCGCCGCCACACGGCGGGTTCGCGCTCGGCCTCGACCGGTTCATCGCCCTGCTCGCCGGCGAGCCGAACATCCGAGAGATCACCGCCTTCCCGAAGGTGTCGAGCGGCTCCGATCCGCTGACGGGCGCTCCGTCATCGGTAGCCGCCGAGCAGCTGCGTGAGCTGGGTATCCGGGTGTTGGAGGAACCGCAGTAAGCACCGCTGGAGCGGTTCGCGAATGCGCTGTTTCGGCGCGAAGCCGTTCCCCATCCGTTACTGAATAATCGATAGCCTTGCCGCAGGGATCTCGGGGATCCCCTTGGGGGTGGTTGATGAGATGGTGGGCCTGCGGATGAAGGTTCGCGTTCGCCGATCGTGGCTCCGGCGGACGAATCCGCAACACTTCAGCATGTGACCGACTCATTTGCCCAACGCCTCGTCTTACTTGGCGCGGTGGCACTGCTCGGTGCAGTCCTCGCACTCGCAGTCGTCGAGCGGCGCGCGCAGAACGACGGCGCGACAGGTCTCGTCGGCGCGGCGGCACCGTCGGGTTGGAACACGGCCTTCGCGGGCTCACGGGGGCCGTCCGGCGACGCGCAGCGAACGACGTGCGGGCAGGTGCTCGCCCCCGAGTCCCTGGGTGCCACACATCCGGTGCTCCCCTGTGGGGCGAAGGTCGTCCTCCGTAGAGGCGAAACGCAGGTTCTGACCGAGGTCATCGACAACGCGCTCGTCGAGCCCGGCCGGCAGATCGAGGTGACAGAGGCTCTGGGGCGACTGCTGCGGCTCGACGAGACCGTCGAGATCGAATGGCGCTTCGCGACCGAGGCCGGCGGGTGATCGACGACCCTGGGTCTACCCACCGGCGAATGTGTTGAGCTTCGTCGCTAGGATGCGTCTGCTCGACCCTGTGCGTGGCCTCGGCCCAAACGTGAACCAACACACACGTTGAAGGGAGCCGGCGTCGGGGATAGGCGTTGCCGACGCCCCGCACGGCACCCACCTGGCGAAGCCGGGTTCTCGGGTGGCCGGGGCATCACCGGCAGGGTGGAGCACTATTGACCGCGACGCACTCTGGCGTGGCGCGCGAGATCGTGGCAGCGATCATCCAAAGGCTTTGATGTGAACGTGAAGCGCTGCGGACGCGAAGGGGGCCGCCTTTTGGAGATCTTTCGCCGGCCAGTAGACGCCTGATGTGGAAGAAGAGCGCCCGCGGCCGCGAAGCGGACGCCTTCAGGGATTTTTGCGCGACCGGAATCCGCGTGAGCGGATTCCGGTCTTGCGCCGGCTACGAGTAGCCTGATCCCATGGCAATCGTTCATGTCGTCGGCGATGCGACACGCGATGGCGAATGGGCGGCCGTTCGGCTCTCGGTGGACGGAGAGCGCATCGTCGACGCGGACGCGGACGGGCTCGAGCGCCCGCTCGCCGGCTTGACTTTGCTCGCGGCTGCGGCTGTCGGTGGCGACCCGCTGGTGGTGGACGCGCTTGCCGCGGCGCTCGGCCAGATCTTCGTCGCGACACGCGAACCGGGCCGTGTGGCGGTCGCGATGAGTGGCGGAGTGGACAGCGCGGTGACCCTCCTCCGTGCCGCGCCGAACGCGATCGGTGCCACCCTTCGCCTGTGGCAGGATCCCGCGGGACCGTCGGCGGAGCGTGCCTGCTGCTCGCCCGACGCCGTCAGAGCCGCACGTGCGGCGTGCCACGCCCTCGGCGTTCCGCATGTCACGCTCGACCTCAGGGAGGAGTTCAAGGCAGCGGTCGTCGATCCGTTTGCGGCGGGCTACGCAGCCGGCGAAACCCCGAATCCGTGCACGCGGTGCAACGGTGAGTTCCGATTCGACGCGCTTCTCGCGTTCGCCGCGAGCGCGGGGGCCGAGACTTTGTGGACCGGCCACTACGCACGCATCGTCGATCGCGACGGGCGGCTTCTGGTTGGCCGGGCGGTCGATCCCGAGAAGGACCAGTCGTACATGCTCGCGACGCTCGATCCGGATGTTCTCGCGCGCGTGCGGTTTCCGCTCGGCGACCAGTCGAAGAAGGAGACCCGGGCGGAGGCCGCGCGTGCTGGGTTGGCGGCCGCGACGCGTGCCGAAAGCCAGGAAGCGTGCTTCCTCGCGGGTGGCGACTACCGGAGCTTCCTCGAGCGCCAGGGACTCGCACGAGCTACGGGAGAGATCCTCGACGAGAGCGGCCGGACCCTCGGCCTTCATGACGGTTATTGGCGATTCACACCGGGTCAACGACGCGGCCTCGGTGTCGCGGCCGGGCGTCCACTTCACGTCTTGAAGACTGATCCCGCGACGAACGCGGTGATCGTCGGTCCCCGCGAGGCGCTTGCCGTGACGAGGGTAGAGGCGGACGGTCGCATGTACGTGCCCGTGGAGCGGGGCGAGGCGAAGCTCCGCTATCGCTCGGCACCGGTGCCGGCTCGCGTCTACGCCTCGAGCGGCGGCTTCTCTCTCGAGCTCGAGACGCCCGCGAGCGCAGTCGCTACCGGTCAGATCGCCGCGCTTTACGACCGGGACGCCGTTGTGGGCGCCGGCGTCGTCACCCGCGTGGCGTGAACCCAGCATCTAGGATCCCGCCGATGACGGTTCTCGCTTCGACCTCCGGCGATGTCCTCGACTACGCACTTGCCGTGTTCTTCGTAACAGGAGGCCTGGGGCTCGCCTACATGCTGATCCGTCTCGGAGGGACCTTCGGACGGCTCTCGTCGTTCATCAGCGGCACCGAGCGGGACTTCCTGCCCGTGGTGGTCAAGGCCGGGGGCACAGTCGATCGGGTCAACGACCAGCTCGAGAAGCTCGACGTCGTGACCGACAGCGCAGTGTCCATGGCAGACAGTGCGGATACGGCCGTTCGAGCCGTGTCCACTGCAATTACGACCCCGGTGAAGAAGGTCAGCGGGCTTGCGGCCGCGATCTCCCACGGGGCCGCCGCGCTCCGCGCGCGGCGGAACGTCGGTGAGGCGGTCACGGTCGCCAAGGAGGCCTCGGCGCGGCGACAGAGCGAGCTCGACGAGGAGCTCCACGCGGCCGATCGCACGTCTTCCGACGGACAGTCACCCGCGGCGTAGGCATGGCGGGGCCCCATCCGGGCCGCTCGTAGAATCCAGGCATGCGAACGACCGCGGAGCTGCGCGAGGGGTTCCTCTCCTTCTTCGAGGAGAAGG
>JBBDMN010000133.1:0-4501 GCA_040878305.1 Gaiellaceae bacterium | reverse complement strand
AGAGCTCGCGCACGTCCCCGAGCTCCGCTTCGTGCGCGAGGAGGTTCCGGCGTGACCGTCGTTGCCCCTGCTGAGGTCCCGGTCGCCGAGGTGCTCGAGAAGGCACTCGATGGCGAGCGGATCTCGGACGAGGACGCGATCGCGCTCCTCCGCTCGCGCGACCTGGTTGCGGTCGGGCGGGTCGCGAACGGGGCGCGAAATCGCCTGAACGACCCGACGCGGGTCACGTTCATCGTCGACCGGAACCTGAACTACACGAACGTCTGCGTCACCGACTGCGACTTCTGCGCGTTCTACCGGCGCCCGGGCGACCAGCGGGAGGGATACCTTCTGCCGAAGCCGGTGATCTTCAAGAAGATCGAGGAGACGCTCGCGCTCGGCGGCACCGGCCTGCTCATGCAGGGAGGCCATCACCCGGACCTCGGGATCGACTACTACGAGGATCTCTTCAGGTCGATCAAGGCGCGCTACAAGATCCACCTGCATGCGCTCTCGCCGCCCGAGATTCAGCACATCGCGCGGCGCTCGAAGCTCACGATCCCCGAGACGCTCGCCCGCCTCCGCGACGCAGGGCTCGATTCGATCCCGGGCGGAGGCGCCGAGATTCTCGTCGACCGCGTCCGCGCGATCATCGCGCCGAAGAAGACGAAGTCGGACGAGTGGCTCGATGTCATGCGGCAAGCGCACCGGCTCGGAATGTCGACGACCGCGACGATGATGTACGGCCACGTCGAGACGCTCGAGGAGCGCGTCGAGCACATGCGGCGGGTCCGCGAGCTCCAGGACGAGACTCGCGGCTTTCGCGCGTTCATCTCCTGGACGTTCCAGCGGGATGGCAACCGGCTCGACGACCTCGTGGCCGAGGACACCCGGCCGACCTCGTTCGACTACCTGCTCACCCAGGCCGTCTCGCGGATCTACCTCGACAACGTGCCGCACATCCAGTCGTCGTGGGTGACGCAGGGATTGAAGATCGGGCAGGTCGCGCTCGGCTTTGGCGCGGACGACATGGGCTCTGTGATGATCGAGGAAAACGTCGTCTCGGCTGCGGGGACGACGTACCGCACGACGACCGACGAGCTCGTCCACCTCATCCGCTCCGCAGGGAAGATCCCGGTGCAGCGAGACACGCTCTATCGAGAGGTCAAGGTCTTCGCCTAGCGAGCCGGTCGGCGCCGAGGAGCAGAGCTACAGCAGGCACGCACAGGGCTAGCGCAATCCAGCCCCATGGCGTCCCCCCAGGATCTCGTTCTCGGTGGACGCGGGCATGAATGCGACCTTCACGTTCTCGCCCACGACTTGAGGGAAGCCTCCCGCTTCGACCTCGCTGACAAGGGTGCCCGGCTCGTAGGAGACGGAGACCTGGCGAAAGGCCTCGACGGCTCGGCCGATCGCGGTGACCGAGAGTGGGGGGGGCGCGTGCCTCGCCCGCGCCCACGAGAGCGACCATGGCAAGTACGACGACCCAGCGCATCGGAGCAGGCTGCCCCTTGTTCGAATCCTGTAAGAGCCTGCAAATCGTGGCTTTGAGTTCGGGTACCCTCGACAGCGCCGTGCTTCGCCTCCCGGTCCTTCTCGGACTCGCCACCCTCGCCGCTGTCTGGCTCTCTGCTCACGCCGGAGCCCAGGCGACCCAGCTTTTGCCGAACGTCACCTATGAGACCGGCGTCCAGTTCACGCCGCACGGCCCGGTCGCGCTCCACATCGTCCGCGGCCCGCGACCCGTCGGCCTCTACCGGCTGCGCCCGGTGCTCTCGAACGAGTCGGTCCTGAACCGGGAGACCGTGTCGTCGATGCAGCGGCGGCTCTCGACCCAGGCGACCTCGGTCGGCGTCAACGGCGACTTCTTCTCGCCGTCCGACGGGCACCCGAGCGGGATCATGCTCCGCGACGGCATCCTCGTCACCCCGCCGAACTCCTCGCGCTCGAGCGCGGGCGTGATGCTTGACGGCACGCTCGACGTCCGGCGCATCGGCTTTCGAGGCACCTGGCGCGGCCTTGGTCAGCGACGTTCGCTCAACTTCTTCAACAAGGCACCAGGCAAGAACGGGATTTCTCTCTTCTCCTCCGACTGGGGTACGGCCACTCCGCGTGTCGAAGGCTCGTACGCGGTCGTGCTGTCGCAGTTTCCGGCCGCGACGCCGAACACCGACATCACGGCGGTCGTCACGAGCGCCGCTCAGAACGCCGCCGTCGGTATCGCGCCCGGCGCGGCAGTGCTCGTGGCTCGCGGGAGCGCGGCTGCACGTCTGCAGGCGGAGGCGCCGGCGGGGACGACGATCGCGCTCCGACTGATCCTGCAGCCGGACTGGACAGCCGTTTCGGACGCGATCGGAGGGGGGCCGTTGCTCGTTCGCGAGGGGGCGCCGGTGTACCGTGCGAACGAGGCGTTCACCACCTCGCAGCTCGCCCCGCGCGGGCCGCGCAGCGCCGTCGCACAGCGTGCGGACGGAAGCGTTCTCTTCGTCGCCACCGACGGCCGGCAGCCGGGTTACTCGGTGGGGATGACGAACTTCGAGCTGGCCCAGACGCTCGTTCGACTCGGTGCCGTTCGCGGGATGGCGCTTGACGGCGGCGGCTCCTCGACGTTGGCGTTCGAGGGCGCGGTCCTCAACCGCCCTTCCGAGGGGCGCGAGCGACTGGTGTCGAATGCACTCATGCTCCAGTACTTCGGCGTCTACTCGCCTCCGCCGGCCGAGGCCGTCGTTTCCCCGAACGGCGACGGCGCCGCGGAGACGCAGACGCTCTCGTTCAAGGTCGTTCGGCCGTCGAACGTCACCGTCAACCTCACGGCGCCGGACGGGACCATCGCGTTCCACGAGACGATCGCCCGTTTGCCGGGCAGCTACCCGGTCGCATTCCCGCCTCCTCTGGCGGAGCCTCCGCCACCCCTTCCGGGCGAACCGATGCCGCCGACCCCGGTGCCTCTCTCGCCGGCCGAGGGACGCTGGGTGCTGAGCGTGACCTCGACCGACGATCAGGGACTGCTGTCCTCGGCGGTGCGACGGTTCGCCGTCAACTCGACCCTCGGCTTTCTCAGGGTCGAGCCGACGCTTCTCGTGCTGCGTCGTGGCGGCGGAAGCGCAACCGTTCGCTGGACGCAGACCCGTTCGGCCAGAGTGAAGGTGACCGTGGAGACCATCGACGGCGTCCTGATCCGGGTTGCCGCGCTCCGTCGATTCGAGCCTGGCGAGCAGTTGGTGATCTGGAACGGCCGGCAAGCCAGCGGAAAGCTCGCGGCCGGTGGGCGTTACGTCGTCCGCATGGAGGCGACGAACGAGCACGGGAGCGTCGCTCTCGAGCAAGAGCTCGTCGTGCGCCTCGCTGCCGGCAAGAAGTAACGGCGCACCGACAGCGGGTTCGGGCGCTTCTCCGTCGTTCCAAAGACTCGGGGTAACCCCTGGTATCCGGCGACAGAGAGTTCGTGGCGCACCCGGAGTGAAGTCCGAGGAAAGCCCGGTACCAGCGCGTTTGGCTCCGCTTTACGGTCGGAGTCATGCCGAAGACACACCACATCGAGCAGGCCCGACGAGCGCTCAAGCACGTCGAGCGCGCGATTCCTTGGCTCACGCTCGTCGCTGCGCCTGTCGGGGTCTTCCTCGTGGTTCGGAGCCAGCGCGACGCGATCAGCGCGATCGACTGGACAATCTCCTGGGAGCCGGTCACGGCGAGCGTGCTCGCGTTCGCGCTCGCCCCGTTGATGCAGGGGCTTTCGTTCTGGCTCGTCCTCCGCTTCCTGACGGGAACGACACCCCTCTCGGACGCCATGCTGGTCTGGGGACGCTCGTACGTCGTCCGCTATGCGCCGACAGGCGCGCTTGCGATCGCGTACCGGCTCAGCGCACGACACCGGCTGCACGCGTCCGCCGACCAAGTTCTCGCCGCGTACGGGTACGAGCACGTGGGTGCGCTCGCCGCCGGTGCGGGAGCATGCCTCGTGCTCTTCGCGGTCGCCGGGGATCTGCCGCCGCTCCTGCCTTTGGGAGTCGCTCTGGCGGCGCTCTTGCTGACTGCGGGCCTGCGCCCCGGTCTCGCGGGTAGGGCGGTCCAGGCGTTTGCGGGACGGTTCGGTCTCCATCTCTCGGTGATCCTCGAAGGCCGACAGCTCGCCGCGGTTGTCGCCCTGAACGCAGTCGGGTGGCTGGGCACCGGAACTGCCGTCTACGTCCTCGTCGCCGCAGTCACGGGCGCCGCGCCTGGATTCGTCTGGCTCGTCGGCTCGTACACGGCCGGGTACCTGGTCGGCTTCGTCACGCCGCTCGCACCCGGAGGGTTGGGCGCACGGGAAGGGACGCTCGTCATGCTCCTCGGTCCTCGTTTCGGAAGCGGCGTCGCGCTCGGCGTATCGCTCGTCATCCGCGTCGTCAACATCGCCGGTGAGCTCCTCGCCGTCCTCCTGGTGCACGGCGTGTGCGCCATCGGTGCCGTGTGGAAGCGGGAGGGTCGGAGCGAGAGCTTCGGTCCGGTGGGAGCATCGCCGAGCGCCTCGTGAAGCCGCTCC
>JBBDMN010000132.1:0-4508 GCA_040878305.1 Gaiellaceae bacterium | reverse complement strand
TCCACTGGTCGGCGGGCACCGGGTTGAAGCAGGCGATTCGGTGTCCGGGCTCGACGGGCTCGAGCAGAGGCAGCACTTCGGTGCAGATCTCGATGCGGTTGGGGCACCTCGGCGCGAACGGGCACGAGTCGGGCGGGCTGAGCATGTTCCGCGGCGAGCCGACGATCGGCTGTAGCGCCTGCCGACGGCCCGTATCGAGTCGCGGCACGCTTCGAAGCAGACCGAACGTGTACGGGTGCCGCGGCTCGGCGAAGACCTGGTCGGCGCTTCCTGTCTCGACGAATGTGCCTGCGTACATCACGTGAACCCTTTCGCACAGCCCGGCGACCACTCCGAGGTCGTGTGTGATGAGGATCAGCGACGTGTCGCGCTCGGCAACGATCTCGCGAAGGAGGTCGAGGATCTGGGCCTGGATCGTGACGTCGAGTGCGGTCGTCGGCTCGTCTGCAATGAGGAGCTTCGGCTCACATGCGAGCGCCATCGCGATCATCGCCCGTTGGCGCATTCCTCCCGAGAACTGATGCGGGTAGTCGCCAAGTCGCTGCCTCGCACTCGGGATGCCGACCTGCTCGAGAAGCTCCGCGGAGCGGCGATCGGCCGGACGGCGTTCCATTCCGAAGTGCGTCTCGAGCGCTTCCCGAATCTGCCGCCCTACCGTGAGGACCGGGTTCAAGGAGCTCATCGGGTCCTGGAAGATCATCGCGATCTCGCGACCGCGAATCTTCCGCAGCTGCTCGTCGTCGAGCTTGAGGAGATCGCGATTCTCGAAGACCGCCGAGCCGCTCGTGACCCTTCCGGCACGGGAGAGGATTCCGAGCAAGGCCAGGGAGGTGACACTCTTCCCGCACCCCGACTCGCCGACGATGCCGAGCGTCTCTCCGGCGGCCACGTCGAACGAGATGCCGTTGACCGCGTAGACGGTGCCGCGACTCGTCCAGAACTCGACGCGGAGATCCTCCACGGAGAGCAGCGGCTCGCGCGAGGTCACGTGCGTCCTCGCAGCTTCGGGTCGAGAGCCTCGCGCAGCCCGTCTCCGATCAGGTTGAAGCCCAGAACGGAGACCACGATCGCGAGCCCGGGAATGATCGCGAGGTGCGGGGCCGTCTGGAGGTACCTCACGGTGCCGGTGAGCATCGTTCCCCACTCGGGTGTGGAGGGATCCTGGGGACCGAGGCCGAGGAACCCGAGCCCGGCCGCGTCGATGATTGCGGTGGCGAGCGCGAGCGTGGCAGCGACGATGATCGGTGAGATCGCGTTCGGGAGGATGTGCGAGACGAGGATCGTTCGGCGCGGGACGCCGATCGCTCGCGCTGCGAGGACGAAGTCGTTCTCCTTCTGTCCCAGCACCGAGCCGCGCAGGAGCCGCGCGAAGATCGGGACGTTGACGACCCCAATGGCGATCATGATCGACGAGAGCCCCGGGCCGAGCATGGCCACGATGCCGATGGCCATGAGGAGGCCGGGGATCGAGAGCATGATGTCCATCAGCCGCATGATCAGGGTGTCGACCCAGCCGCCGAAGAAGCCCGAGAACGCGCCAAGGACGAGACCGATGCTGACCCCGACGGAGACCGCGACGACGCCGATGAGGAGCGAGAAGCGCGCCCCGTAGACGACCCTAGAGAACTGGTCCCGGCCGAGGTCGTCGACACCGAACCAGTGGTCGGCCGAAGGCCCCGGACAGCAGCCCTCGCTCAAGAGGGTTAGGTCCTGCTCGCGCGGATCGTAAGGCGCGATGAGTTGCGCGAAGACTGCGGTTATGACGAACAGAGCGACGAGCACGAAGCCGACGATCGCCCCCGGGTTGCGGACGAGACGTCGCCAGGCCTCGCTCCACAGCCCGCTCGGGGCCTCGAGCTGGATCTCCGCGCTCTCGAGCTGAGCTACTGACACGTCAGCTCACTCGGATACGCGGGTCGAGGAGGCCGTACGAGACGTCGACGAGCAAGTTCACGATCACGAAGACGAGCGCGACGAAGAGGATCCCGCCCTGGAGCACCGGATAGTCGCGGTTCCCGATCGCCTCAGCGAGCCACGTCCCCATGCCGGGGATGGCGAAGACCGTCTCGGTGAGGATCGCCCCGGAGAGGAGCAAGCCCGTCTGCAGGCCGATGATCGTGACGACGGGGAGCATCGCGTTCCGGAAGATGTGGCGGCGGTCGACGAGGCGCGAGCTGACACCCTTCGCGCGCGCCGTCCGGACGTAGTCCTCGTTCAGGACGTCGAGCACCGCAGCGCGAGTGATGCGCGCCACGATGGCGAGAGGGATCGAGCCCAGCGCGATCGCCGGCAGTACGAGGTGGGCGGCGGCATCCCAGGCTGCCTCGAAGTTGAGAGTGACGATCCCGTCGAGCACGTAGAAGCCCGTCGGGTGATCCGCGCTGATGAGGACGTCCTGCCTCCCTATCGTCGGTAACCATCCGAGCTTCACGGCGAAGAGGTACTTGAGCAGGATCGCGAGGAAGAAGACCGGAATCGAGATCCCGATCAGCGAAGCCACGAGACTGCCGTGGTCGAAGACGCTGCCGTAGCGCTTGGCCGCGAAGAAGCCGAGCGGCACGCCGAGGGCGATAGCGAAGACCATCGCCGCGAGCGCGAGCTCTATGGTCGCGGGAAAGCGCCGCCCGATCTCCTCTGTCACCGGTCGGCGTGACGCGATGCTCGTACCGAGCTCCCCCTGCACGAGGTTCTCGAGGTACTTCAGGTACTGCTCGTGGATCGGCCGGTCGAGGCCGTAGATGCGCTCGATCTGCGCGACGGCCTCCGGTGTCGCCCGCTCCCCGAGCAGCGACTGCGCGGGTCCTCCGGGGAGCGCCCTGATCCAGAGGAAGAGCAGAATCGAGAGCCCGAGCAGGATCGGGACGAGCAGGAGCAGCCGGCGGACGACGAAGCGAAGCATCAGGCCGTCGTCATCCGCCGACTGTTCCGTCTAATCGCTATTCCTCGGTTTCCTCGTCTCCGGCCGAGACGGTGGAGAAGGACTCGCCGCCGACCCCGACGGGGCTCGGGACGAAGCCCTGGATGTTGCTCTCGAAGGCGAGAGCGGCCTTGGCGTGCACGTACGGCAGCGATGGGAGGAACTCCATGATCTTCCGATTCGCCTCTTCGTAGATCTGCTCACGCTTGGCCGGGTCCGACTCCACCTCGCCGCGATCCAGAAGGTCGTGGATCGCCTTGTTCTCGAACCCGAACTGGGCCGACGGGACCTGGAAGAAGGTGCCGATGAAGTTGTCGGCGTCCGCGAAGTCGGCAATCCAGCCGAAGAGGCTCAGATGTCCGGCCTTGCCTTCGTTCAGGAGTCCGACGTAGTCGGGCCGCCACGGCGCACTGTGCGGAACCACCTTGAACCCCGCCGCGTTCAGGTCGGCCGCCATCGCCTCGAAGTTCCGCTTTGGATCCGGCATGTAGTCGCGGGTGACGTCCGTCGGGTACCAGAAGTCAATCTCGACGGGCAAGCTCAAACCCGCCTGTTGCAACAGATTTCGCGACTTAGCCGGGTCGTACTCGTACTCGACCACGTCGTCCGCGTAGCCGACGATCTCCTTCGGCATGAACTCCTTCGCAACGATCCCGCGGCCTGCGTAGAACGAGTCCACGAGCTCCTGGCGGTTGATCGCATGTGCGACCGCCTGCCGCACTTCGAGCTTGTCCATCGGGGGGTTCGCCGAGTTGATCAGGAGGTAACCGACGTTGAACGGCGGGCGCTCGAGCAACTGGAGGCTGCCCTCGCCCTGGATCGTCGGGACGTCCTGTGGCTCGACGAGGTCATAGCCCTGGATCTCGCCCGTCTGGAGCGCCTGCAGACGTGCCGCGTTGTCGGCGATCGGCCGGAAGATGAGCTTCTCGGTCAGCGCGTGCTCGCCCCAGTAGTCGTCGTTGCGGACGAGGACTAGTTGCTCTCCCACCGTCCACGACTCGAACTTGTACGGCCCGGTGCCCGTCGGGTGCTCGGTGGAGTACGTGCCGCCGGGCTGAAAGATCCCGTCTTCGCTCTGCGCGCCTGCGTCTGCCTCGAACTCCTCGAGAGCCGCAGGGCTCAAGATATGGATGCTGGGCAGGGTCAGCGTCGAGAGGATCGTCGCCGATGGCTTGGTGAGGTTCAGCGTAACGGTCAGCTCGTCGACCGCCTCACAGCTCTTGTACAGGCTGTCGTCGGGCCCTGGACTGCCTTCGGCGGGGGTCTTGAACCCGCCCCCGAAGCCGAACTGCCAGTAGTACGTCGTCCCCTCGCCTTGCAAGGACTGCGGGAAGTTGAACCAGCGCTCGAAGTTGAAGCAGACGGCTTCGGCGTCGAACGGCTCGCCGTCGTGGAACGTCACGTCCTCGCGGAGATTGAAGGTCCACGCGAGGCCGTCGTCGCTCGTCTCCCAATCAGTGGCGAGCGAGGGAATGACCTCGGACGTGCCCGGCCTGAGAGCCGTGAGCCCTTCCGTCATCTGGTACAGGACGCGGATCGACTCTCCGTCCGAGATCAACGCGCCGTCGAGCGCGGTCGGGTCGGAAGCCGT